>CAZXXV010000021.1:0-17895 GCA_964644725.1 uncultured bacterium | reverse complement strand
GCGGGTGTTCCGGAAGAGGAACAGACTCACGCGGGGGGTGCAGAAGAGCCAGGCGTAGCCCGAGTGCCCATCGGTGCGCCACCCGGTCTCATCGGCGTGCCGCACGGGGGCCTGCCGGTACTCCTCCACGAGCTTGGGGAGCACGGGCTCAAACATCCCCGCCAGCCGGTGCAGCAGCTCGATCACGCTGCCGAGCCTGAGGCCCAGCTGGGCGCAGAGCCGGCCCAGGGGGATCCCATGCAGATAGTTGGCAGGCAGAGCAGGTGGGCGGTCAGCTCATTGCCGAAGAGCGCCTTGGGGAGCACGGCCGGCAGGGGCGCCTGCACCGCCCGGCGACAGCGCGGGCAATACCCGCGCTCCAGCCGGTACAGGATCGGCTCCGGCCGGGGCGGGGCGATGTCCAGAACGGAGCGGGGGCGGCAGCCCTTGGCCTCGAGCGGCCCCCCACATTCCGGGCAGACCGGGTCCACGGGCACGTCGAGGACGCGCGCGGCGGTGGCGGCATGGATAGCCCGGCGGCCATGCCCCGGGTGGCCCGGCGGGGCGCCGCCGCGTTTGGCTTGCTGCTCGGCGGGGCTGTTGGCCTTGACGGGGCGCTGGGCCGAGGGGGTGGCGGACCCGAAGAAGCCCTCGGTGGCCTGCCGCTGGCGATAGCGGAGCTGCGCCTTCAGGCGCTGGTTCTCTTCGAGGAGCTGATCGATGCGGCGTTGCTTCTCCAGGCAGCCCGGGCAGAAGGCGCGCCTCATGGGGGCTCCAGCGCCTCGGCAACCGGGGCTGCAGCGGGCGCCGGCGCCGTGCACAGACACTGCTGGACCTGGCGACAGAGCGGATAGACATAGACGTCCTTGGGGGCCCGGCCCTGGGCCTGGTGGGTGCGGTCCATGCGCCCGCGGCCCTGCGTCCGCCCCAGGGCGAGCCAATTGGCCGCCCGATAACAGGTCCCCCGGAACCGCGCCGGATCGACCAGGGTTTCGAGCAACAGCGGGCGATACCCGTAGCGGGCCGCCCACTCCTGGGGGAGCTGACGGGCGCAGCGGGCGAGAATCGTACTGGCCAACCCCCGGATGCGGACCCAGGGCAGGATCAGGAACCGACTGTTGTTGACGATGTAGGGGAGATTCCGTCGGCGTTGGGCCTCGGTCCAGCCGATCCAGTGGTCGCGGACCGCGATCTTCCAGGCGGCCGAGGTCCACAACAGGCAGGCCAGGACCCGCTCCGGACAGTGGGCGGACCGCACGAGGTAGCGGAGGGTGGCCCCCACCGGCACCCGGTAGCCCACGTAGTGGTGGCGGGCGATCAGCTCCGTCCAGAGGCGACTGGCCCCGCCGGGACCGGCGGACACGACCTCCAGCCGCAGGGGCGTAAACTGCCCCACCGAGCCGTGCACCTCCGACTCGGGCTCGCCCGGCGCGGTCCCGCGGACTACCCGTGGCCCCCGGCGCCCCAGCGGGCGCACCGGGGGGAGCCGCACGACCCCCCGCTCCTCCAACCGCTCCAAGAGCCGGCGGCACTCGTGGTGCTTCAGGCGGCCCGTGGGGCGCGTCCACGCCAAGAGTTCACAAATGGTCCGGGCGATCTCGGTGCGGCCCAGGGCGGTGCACTCGGCGCTGACCGCTTGGATGAGGTGGAGCTCTGCGACCGAGAAGGTGCGGCCGCTAAAGGTCAGGGGCTGGGTGATCTGCGGCGGTGGCATGCGCGCCCTCCGGTGATCTCATCGTTGCGTACCGGAGGCGCGCGCGTTTGTCCAGCAGAAAATGTCGCGTGGGGAAAAGATCTTCCTGCCCTGCCCCGGGGCTTCTACCACCCGAGACTGAGGGATTACGTGGCGGGCGGGAATCCGCTTGACCCCGGCGGACGCCCGGGAGTAGGCTTCCAGCAGTAACCCACCACCGCATCCGCGTAGAACCGGTGTCCCGTCGGGACGCCCACCCCACCGGGGTTCCCCGGGCCACCGTTGCGCCATTGATCCATTTCTCACTATATAGCCATTTTCCGTGGAGGCGAGGTCGCCTCCAAGCTCTCGTCCGACTGCCCGGCGGAGGCCTTTTCGATACTGGACGGGCCGGCCAAGGAAACCATGACGATTCTCTGCGCACGAATGGGAATGACACGGACGAGGCGGCGGCATTTTTCAAACAACTTTCATAAGTGCGCTACCCTTTTACGGGCGGGGAGATTCGCCCGCGCCCCCGGCCCACCCCTTGACAGTCGGCCACCTGGCGTGTATGATTCGGCCAACTGGAAGGAGGCCGCCATGCGCCACACGAGGCTCGCCGCTCGGAAGTCCGCCGCAGTCCGCGGGGTCGGTGCGCGCCAGGTACACTTCCGCACGGCCAGCATCCCGACCGTATCCCCGATGCACGAGTCCGTCCGGATCCTCGGCATCCCGGCACCCGACAGCGCGACCCTCATCCGCCGCGTGCGGGAAGGGTTCCCCTTCGCGACGGTGGAGCGCCTGCAGCGCGCCTTCGCGCTCTCGACGGACGAGATCGTCACCTTGGTGCAGATTCCAGCCCGGACCATGACACGCCGGAGGGAGAGCGGCCGCCTGAAGGCCGACGAGTCCGACCGCGTCCTCCGCGCCGCCCGCCTGATGCACCAGGCGGCGGCACTGTTCAACAACGACCCCGCCGCCGCAAAGACGTGGATGACGACCCCGCAGCGCGGCCTCGGCGGGGCGGTACCCCTCGACCTCGTCAGCACCGAGATCGGGGCCCGGGAAGTCGAGGACGCGCTCGGCCGCATCGAGGACGGAGTCTTCGCCTGATGCCGACCGCGTGGCGGATCACCGCCATCCCCGACCTCGCCCGCGCGTTCAGCGGAGACGGCGCCCGCACCCGCGGCGGCCGCTGGAATTCGAAGGGTACCCGCGTCGTCTACACGGCCGATTACCCGGCCGCCGCCATCTTGGAGCAGCTCGTCCAGACGTCCTCCGTCGCGAGCCTTCCGATCTACCACCTCTTTCGCGTCACCCTCCCGGAAACGCTGGTGTCCGTGGTCGATCCCAAAATCCTGCCGGCCACATGGCGAGACCCCGCGCGAGACCCGGCCGTCCAGGCTATCGGCGATACCTGGGCGACCACGCGGACCTCGCTCGCCCTCCAGGTCCCGAGCGCGGTGGCACCGCACCACGTGAACTACCTCCTCAACCCCGCGCACCCGGACTTCCCCACCCTCACCATCAGGGCGCCGGAGCGCTTCGCGCTCGATCCCCGCCTCCTCCCGCCCCGCCCCCGATGATCGGGTTCCCCGTTACCGCGGAGCGGACCCTGCCGTCTCGCCGCGTTCCGCGCGAGCCGGGCGATCGATGTCAGGCGCGGCCCGCCGTAGCCCTATGGCATCGGCCTTTGCCCCCATCGCACCCCACCCCTCCGGACCACCCGAGAGTACTAGAAATTCCCCTCCATCCGCTCCAGAGCTGGTCTCGGGTATGGTACGAGGCCATGCGGTGGCGTGGCGGGCGGGATTCTGCTTGACCCCGGCGGACGCCCGGGGGTACGCTTCCAGTAGTAACCCACCACCGCATCCGCGCAGAACCGGTGTCTCCCCGGGACGCCCATCCCACCACGGTCCCACGGACCACCGTGGCTTTTTTGTTCCATCATCTGCTAGAGCCATTTTCCTTGGGGGTGAAGTTGCGTCCAATCGGTCGTTCGGTTCCCCGCCGCAGGGAACCGCTGAGGTCCCAGTGCACGGCTTGAGATCGATGGGTCCCTCGCGGCTTCCTGGTGATCCGGCCCAACTCGGTGTACCGGGCCACCGTACGGGGCTGAGCGTCTCGCGCAGAGTGGATCCGGCTGCTCGAAAGGTGACGTAAGTGGCAACGTATTATCTGCCATGCGGTCGTTTATAGGCGGCCCTCCGGCCTTGGGCTTCCCGCCTGGAGAACACCGGAGGTGCGGGCAGCAGCAGGCTGCTTCACTCCAAGAGAACCATATCCCCCTCCTTGCTTTCCAGTGGGCATCAGAAAGACCAGCGGAAGAGTAAATAGAAGCCCCAGTCCAAAAGCGATGAAGGTGGTTCTGAAGCCAGTGGCCGGGGTCGCACTGGAATGGAGGATAATGGTCGTCAAGGAAATGCCAAACGCGCCGCCCACATAGCGAAACATGCCGCGCAGCCCGGTGATGGTCGCCACCTTTGCGGGCATCAGTTCGATACACGCGTTGTTGGACGCGGGGAGCGCAATGCCGATCCCAAGGCCAGTCCCCATGATCAGGACGGCCAGCGTTTCGGCCACGCCCAGATGGATTCCGAGCATTCTCGAGACCTGGAATCCCTGATCCCCCAGCAGGAGGGTGGAAAGGGCCATGATGCTCAACCCCCACACCATGGGCCAGCGGTACCCCCAGCGCTTGAGGAGAAAGCTGGTGACCGTGGAGGTGCAGATGACGCCAAGCGAGCGCGGCGTGAGGATCATCCCGCTGACCAGAGTGGATAGCTTATGCACCGAGGTGGCGTAGAGCGGGATGAAGGACACGACGCCGAAGATTCCCGCGCCGACCATCATATTATAGAGGTTGGCGGCCAGAAACGGCGTGGATTTCAACAACGCCAGATCCAGAATGGGGTTGGACTCCTGCTTCTCTTGACGCACAAATAGGGAAACGAAAGACGCACTGACGACCAAAAAGACGCCTGCGAGCAGAAGAGACGAGATCGAGAAGCTCTCGGCAACGTGATTTAAGCCAAGCATTATGAAGAGGATGGCTCCAAAGAAAAACGCAGCCCCCACAAGATCGATATGGGGCCGCGAGAGAGCCTGTGGCTCTTCCAGTAAGATCAAAATCAGCACGATCAGTCCAACGCCGATGGGTAAGTTAATGTAGAAAATATACGGCCAGGAATACCGACTCACAATCCAGCCCCCCAAGTTTGGGCCCACAATCCCGCCGATGGAAAAGATGCTGGAGAAGAGGCCAATGGCCCGCTCCCGGTTTTCGGGAAACTGATCGCTTACAATGCCGGCTGCCGTGGGGAGAAAGCTGGCGCCTCCGACGCCTTGCAGGAACCGAAAGGCCACTAAACTGTAGATATTGGGTGCCAGGCCACAGGCCAGGGAGCTGGCCGTAAACAGCAGGAGCGAAACGAGATAGACCTGCTTGCGCCCAAAGCTATCGCTCAGGTTGCCCATCAACGGCATCACGCTCGTCACCGCAACCATATAGATGGACATCGTCCAGGCGGCCCAGAGGACATTGGTGCCGAAGTCACTGATGAAGTTGGGGAAGGCGACTGCCACCGCGGTACTGTCAATGGAATACATGAAGAGGCTCAACCCAGCAGCGGCGAAGATGAGATACCGATGCATTGTCGGAACAATCCTTCCAGTCAAGAGAGGTTGAGGAAACCCGCAAATTAGAAGTGCACTGAATTGTCCTAACGAGAGTCAACAAGATGGGGACGGCTACCGCATCGGGGGCAACCCTCCGCCCTCAGTTGATACAGGTTATCCCGTGCGTGGGGCGTGGGTCAAGCGTCCTGGGAGACTCCAGGGATCCGGGCTGTCGCGAAGATTGGTGCAGGTTCGAGTCCCAATTGCCTCCCCAACCAGGGCAAATCTCTAGCCGTTCCACAAAGGTGTTGAAAGTGACCTGGCGCAAGGGTGCTAAGCCCGCGAAATGATTGCTCAAGGAGGAACTGCAATCTCCGGAAGAATTCTTCCCCTCCCCTCCAGGCTGGATTGCTAGACCAAGATCAACGGAACTCTCGATAAATACTGCATCTTCTCCTTTGGTGACGACCGACCTTGCCCCAGGTGTCAACACCTTTGCGTAACGCCTAGGGCAAATCTGGGCACTGGGAGGAGAGGCTTTCCTTCCGGTGAAGGGAGTGGCCTGAAATTTCACCTGCCGAGCTGCCGGTCTGCACCTCGCATCATTATGTTTACCCGGTGCCCATCGCCCAAGCGGCTTTGGTAAGAATTGCTCCGGCCGCTGCGACCACCCAACTGCGCACGCGTCACCTTCTCATCCGACTCATCGTTATCCTGCTTGTAAACCGAGACCGCCAAACCGGGAGGCAGAATCTACCCTCAAGTGCCCTCTGCCAATTGGCCCTGCGTGGTCTCAAAGAAGCCATCGCCCTTAGGCTAACTCCGAGCCGGAATTCCATTCGGAGACGGATGATTCGAACGAGGTGGTGGAAAGATTCCCAATAATACGGGACGTAGTACGGGACAGGGCCACTTTCGTCACCTTGGAAGCGGGGGAGGCTTTGCCAGGTATAGCAAGTTGGGCCGGGATACAACCGCCATGCCTCGTCAACCCCGTCTCGATCCCCCGGGGCCACGCGGTGGCGTGACCGGCGGGCGGGATTCCCCTTGACCACGACAGACGCCCGGGAGTACGCTTCCAGCAGTAACTCACCACCGCATCCGCGCAGAACCGGTGTCCCGCTGGGGCGCCCATCCCACCACGGTCCCCCGGGCCACCGTGGACTCTTTGCTCCGATTTCCTGGTATAGCCATGTTCCCTGGGGGCGAGGTTGCCTCCAAGCGGTCGTTCGATTGCCCGCGGCAGGGAAGTGTCGAGGTCCCAGTGTGTGGCTTGAGAACGATCGGTCCCTCGCGGCTTCCCGGTGATCCGGCCCAACTCGGTGTGCCGGGCCGCCGTATGAGGCTTCGCGTCTCACGCAGCGCGGATTCGGCCACTCGCAAGGTGACGAAAGTGGCCGCGTCCCTAATGCCAAACTCGCCGAGTACGTTGCCCAGGTTGGGCTATCCCGTGCTGGGCGCGATGCCTCACATTTTACTGAAGGCGATTCACGGAGTCGGAAGGCATCCCCAGGGTAACTCCCTAGTGACGAGGTGGTGAGCGATGAAAAAGGTTGATCCGCCTAGTGAAATCCGTAGTGCGTTGGGAGGTCGAAATCTGCCGGAGGAATTATTCCGGATTTGGGAGGAGGAAGGCGTCAGGACGCTCTTGCCCCTTCAAGCCAAGGCCATTGCCCAGGGCGCTCTTGATGGCAAGAGCCTCATCGTCATCGGGCCAACTTCTTGCGGGAAGACCTTTGTGGGTGAACTGATAGCTCTGATGCACGCACTTGGAATGCGGCGCTCCTTGTACTTGGTGCCCTCTAAGGCTCTCGCGGAGGAGAAATACGCTGACTTTCAACGCAAGTACGCTCGCCCGGAAGTTGGAGCGCAAGTAGTAATCTCGACAGGGGACAGGCGTGATGGAGATCGCCGGTTGTCCGACGGCGACTACAACATCGCCATCCTTACGTACGAAAAGCTGTCGGCGCTCTTGGTCTTCCACCCAACGATATTATCCGGCGTCGGTGCGTTGATCGTCGATGAGATTCAGATGATCTCAGACGAAACACGCGGGGCTGAACTTGAGCTCCTGTTGACGCGCGTCAAGCAGGTTTCGCCCGACCTTCAAGTCATTGGGTTGTCTGCAGTGGTCTCGGAGTTGAGAGGTCTCGACGAGTGGCTGGGAGCAGAGGCAGTTATCGATGACCATCGTCCTGTACCTTTACGAGAAGGGGCTATCACGCCATCCGGCAGATTCGAGTATGCTGAGTGGACGGCTTCCCAGCGAACAATAGGCGGTGAGACTCTTTTCCAGCTACGAGGAAACGACGAGGAGGAACTGGCGGTTTCTCTTGTGTGTGGAATCCTGAAAGACGCCAATGAACAGGTATTGATTTTTGTAAACACGGTGCCCCTGACCCAACGGGTTGCGACCATGATCGCAGCGGGGTCGTCCCTTTCCCCTGCACCGCGAGCAAAGAAGGCCATCGCCTCCCTGGAGCAGACGGAAAGTGTGGAAAGGCTTAACACGACTCTCGATCATGCGGTCGCCTTCCATAATGCCGATCTCACCATGGAAGAACGGCTGGCTGTAGAGGACGGCTTCCGGTCTGGTGAGATTAGATGCCTCGTGTCAACGTCAACGTTGTCCATGGGTGTGAATCTGCCGGCATCAACAGTTGTTATCGCCCGTCCGACCAAATGGACGCGTGATCGCGCTGGGCAGTGGGCGCAAGCCCCGATAACTGTCGGGGAGTATCGCAATATGAGCGGGCGCGCCGGTCGCTTTGGACTTCGGTCTGACGACTTTGGCCGATCCATACTGATTAGCAGGTCTCCGCTTGATCAGCAGGGGATGATGAAGGAGTATGTGAACGGAAAGCCTCTCCCGCTGGAATCAGCGTTTCTCGGACAACCACTTGACGTTCGCATACTGCGCATATTCGCTTCCGGCTTGTGCAGTACGCTGGCTGCTTTGCAGGGATTCTTGCTGAGGACATTTGGCGCGACACATGTGTGGAATACCCCGGCTGCAATTGCGGCGCTTGGCAATGAGCTAGATGGCGCCGTTCGGGGGCTTCAGTCCGATAGACTTATCGTGGTCGGGGCGAGCGGTGAGATCAAGGCCACCCAACTGGGGCTTGTATGTGCATCAAGCGGGCTGAGTACGGGGACTTTTCGCGATTTTGTCCAGTATGTGATGAGCGGAAACACGTCGGGAGTTGATGTGGCGCTATTAGCGTCAGTATCACCGGATGCTGGCGTGACGTTTCGTTTTTCATTTGCCGAATATCAAGCGCGCACGGCGAGCATGATTGCTCAACTGGGTGAGATGTGCCAAACGATCAACAGTCCGCTCACTGAAACAGTGCTGGGCCGTCCTTCGCTTTCATATGAGGAAGCGAAATCGTTGAAGTATGTAATGGCCGCCGTTGCGTACTTGTCTGGAACTGCGACCCGAACAATAGAACGCACGGCGAGCATGCCGGCGGGTCGGATAAGGTCGATTGGCTCGATGTGCTCCTGGCTTGCGGAGACCGCGGCCAGGATAGCGTGGGTGACCGCTCGCAAAGAGCAAGCAGTGGCAATGGAGACTCTTTCTTCACGGTACGCACACGGCTGCTCCGAGAAGGCTTTGCTGTTGACCCAAGTGCCATATAGGATGCACCGTGCAGACCGTGAGGCAATTGTGAATGCACGCTTCGATACGTTGCAGAAGATAATAGACGTGAAGGCCGTGGAGATCGCACGCAAGGCACAGGTGTCATTGGGTTATGTCCAGGGTCTCCAAAGAGCGATCGGCGAACTGCTGGGTCCATGTCTTGAACTTGAGAAGCAACAGGTTGCCCGCATGGCTGCGACTGGTCAATCGCCAAGACCCATTGAGGAACTGTACACCGCCACGGGAACTGTTCTTGAACAGGTCATTGATGAGATTCTGAAACCACCCTTCTGCCCGCTGACCGTCTCACGAATTACCCCTCAGCGAGAAGGCGAAGCGGACCTCAAGATCGTCTTATCGAACGGTCGGCATGGAATCGTGGGCGTCAGCGCCAAAGAGAATCCCGCCGAAAAGGTGGGCATGCTTAAGGCCGGTTCGGTGCTCCAGCAATCTCCTGAACTTAATCCTCAGGTCTTCATTTTCTTTGGCCGTCCGGACTTTGACGCTACGGCCATACGGAAAGCCTCTGCCCACGTTGCGGCAGGGAAGAACTACAAGATAATTCCGATTGCGGTGTTGGCCGAGATGGTCGTGAGGTACCACGAGGAACGCCTTACTAGTGATCGGGTTAGAGAAATACTGGAGGACGAGACCGGATACGTGAGCTTGGATCGCCTGTAATCCGGGACATTGCCAAGCACGTCAAGCTACGAAACGTCCCGCCGCTACGCGGAGGGATTGGCGAGGCGATGGCACTCGCCAGGTCTTTGCGGGTCGGCCCGAGGGCAATCAGCGACCGGCCCCACCCTCCACCGTTTCGCTTCCAGCCGCTTCCGCTTTGCCATATCCATGACCCTTCTCTCAGCACCTGGAGATGGCCACGTTGCTTCTCCACCATGCATGTGCTAGCTTCTCTGGCAAGACCCGAGCTTCCCACTCCGAGGCTCCCGACGCCAGCCAACGTGATGCGGCGGCAGGGAGAAGGAGGAAGCGACGAGTACACAGACACGGCCGCAGGCGCGAGATCAAACCGTTGCGGTCGATCTCACCGCTGTGGTGATCGCCGTCACCGAGAACGATCCACGAGTGCTCGTCGTCCGTCGCGGGGGCGACGCGCAGGCTCCTCCGATGCGGCCGACACGCGCCCGCTGCTGGCGCGATGCGCTGCCCTCCGGCCCGCTCGCGCCGCGGCATCGCACGCTCGAGGCCGGGCTCCGCGCCTGGGTCGAGGAGCAGACCCGTGCCAAGCTCGGCTACGTCGAGCAACTCTACACCTTCGGGGACCGCGACCGGGAGCTGCCAGAGGGTTCGCACGGCACGCGCGTACTCTCCATCGGCTACCTCGCGCTCGTGTGGGAGGCATGGCCGCCCCCGGGGAGCAACGCCATCTGGCAGAGCTGGTACCGGTACTTTCCGTGGGAGGACTGGCGCCCGGGCCGGCCCAGGATCCTCGACCGGATCCAGCCCGCGCTGCTTCGCTGGGCGCGAGACTCCGCGACCCGCGACGCACGCCGGGCGCGCGAGCAGCGCATTCGCATCGCTTTCGGGTTCCACCCGGCCTGGAACGACGAGCGGGTGCTCGACCGCTACGAGCTCCTGTACGAAGTCGGCCTCGTTCCCGAGGCCCGCCGGCAGGGCGCGCGGCCCTGGGCGTCGACGGACGACGTCATCACCGAGGCCGAGCCCATGATGGCCGACCACCGCCGCATTCTCGCGACCGCCCTCACGCGGCTGCGCGGCAAGATCAAGTATCGCCCCGTCGTCTTCGAGCTGATGCCGCCCGCCTTTACCCTGCTCCAGCTTCAGCGCACGGTCGAGGCCCTCGCCGGCCTACGCCTCCACAAGCAGAACTTCCGGCGCCTCGTCGAGCAGCAGGGCCTCGTCGAGGAGACCGGCCACGTCGTCACCGCCACTGGCGGCCGGCCCGCGCGCGAGGTGCGCTTCCGCCACGAGGCGATTCTGGAGCGCCCTGCCCCCGGGGTGCGTCTGCCCACAGCCCGGCGGATGGAATAGCGCCCCTTTCAAAGAATCCACTTGACAACCTTATACTCATCTATAGCATAAGAGGGCCGGGGCATACCCCGGTTATTTGTGTCCCCAGTAATGCTCATAATGAGCATAGGAGAGCTAGAATGTCCTTCCAGCCGGTTGGGCCGACCCCAGGGTCGGCCAGCAATCTCGCCGCCGTCCTCGCGCGCACCACACACCTCTACGAGCGGGTCAAGGCGGTCATACCACCGATCGAATGGCCCGTCTTCGCGCCCGACATTGACGCCATCCTCCGCCTCAAGCGCGAGCGCAACGCGATCCTCCTGGCCCACAACTACCAGACGCCCGAGATCTTCCACTGCGTTGCCGACATCGTTGGTGATTCCCTCGTCCTCGCGCGGGAAGCGATCAGAACCGACGCCGCGGTGATCGTGCTCTGCGGCGTGCACTTCATGGCCGAGACGGCGAAGTTGCTCAATCCTGAGAAGATGGTGCTGATCCCCGATCTCGAGGCCGGATGCTCGCTCGCGGCCTCGATCACCGCAGCCGACGTGCGGCTCCTGCGCGAGCACTACCCAGGTGTCCCGGTCGTCGCCTATGTCAATACCACGGCTGAGGTGAAGGCGGAATCTGATATCTGCTGCACGTCAGGCAATGCGGGTGCAGTCGTCGAGTCGCTCGGGGCGCCGCGCGTCATCATGCTGCCCGACGAGTACCTGGCGCGGAATGTGGCGGCGGAAACCCACGTTGAAATAACGGCCTGGCGCGGGCACTGCGAGGTACACGAGCGCTTCACCGTCGCCGACATCCGCGCTCTGCGGGCGGAGCATCCTGGCATCAGGGTGCTCGCCCATCCGGAGTGCCCACCCGAGGTAGTGGCCGAGGCCGATTTTGTCGGCTCGACGCAGAGGATGAGCGAGTATGTGGCACGCGCGCGGCCGGCTAGCGTCGTCCTCCTGACCGAGTGTTCGATGAGCGACAACGTGTCGATCCAGCATCCCGAAGTGGCCTTCGTGCGGCCGTGCAACCTCTGCCCGCACATGAAGCGGATCACCCTGGCCAAGATCCGCACAGCCCTCGAGACGATGCGCCACGAGGTCACGGTCGACCCCGCCGTGGCCTGGCGCGCCCGCCGTGCGGTCGAGCGCATGCTCGCGGTGAAACCGCAGTGATGGGAGCTGCGGCATCTGAGGAGGCCTGGAATGGAGGGAATCCTACCATGACGCTTGTTACCGGTGCTCCTGCGCCGCTACCCCCTCTTCTCTTCGAGCCCGTGGTGCGCGCCGCCCTCGTGGAGGATCTGGGCCGCGCCGGCGATATCACCACGATGAGCGTGGTGCCAGCGGAGGCTCGGACCACCGGCGTGATCGCCGCACGCCAGGCGGGAGTCGTGGCCGGGCTCGACTGCGCGGCGATGGCCTTCCGGCTGATCGACCCCTCGGTGCATGTCGAGGTCCATCGACCGGACGGCAGCCGGATTGCGGCAGGCGAGAGGATCGCCACCGTGTCCGGCCCTGCGCGCAGCATCCTCATGGCCGAGCGCGTTGCCCTCAATTTCCTCTGCCACCTCTCCGGGGTGGCGACGGCTACCGCCAGCTTGGTCGAGGCGGTCAAGGGGCACCGGGCCAGGATTACCTGCACCCGCAAGACCACACCGGGCCTGCGCGCGCTTGAGAAGCAGGCGGTCCGGGCCGGCGGCGGGATCAGCCACCGGTTCGGCCTCGACGATGGCGTGCTCATCAAGGACAACCACATCAGCGTCGCGGGCGGGATCGGCCCGGCCATCGAGCGGGCGCGCCGCGCCATCGGCCACATGGTCAAGCTCGAGGTCGAAGTCGAGAATCTGGCGCAGCTCAAGGTGTCGCTTGCCGCTGGGGTCGACGCGGTCCTGCTCGACAACATGGCGCCGCCGTTGCTGGCAGACGCAGTGGCTATGATCGCCGGCCGCGCGATCAGCGAGGCCTCGGGCCGCATCACCCGGGAGACGGCGGCCGTGGTAGCAGCCACCGGTGTCGACGTAATCTCGGCCGGCTGGATCACCCACAGCGCGCCTGCGCTCGATCTCGGGCTCGATTTGGAGCCCACCCCGGCCTAGTGTCCAGGACGCATCCTTATGCCGACGCTGCCTCGTAATCTGTGGGTGGCGGCAGCTTCTGGGGGGAGGGGGGAGGTCAACACGGCGGAGAGCGCAACCCATTGTGAGTCTTTCGGAGCGGCGCCCTCCAATCCTACGATGCGAATCCGTTGTAACAATGCGTTGCGCAAGTAGGTACCGGACACCTTTCGGGGGCGAACCGGTTGATCTTTTTTGATGGCGAGGGCAATTCTTCGGCCTTGGGGTCGGTGGCATGGAAAGGTGAAGAAAAGGCCTCGAACGCGAATCGTCTCATGGCAAGGCCCTGCCTGAAGACATCCAGCCGCCGGGAGGTATCCGGGTGCTCGCCCGGGATGGTCGGCGCCAGCTCCAGCCGTCATCGGGTGACGGGGACGCCTCGTCCTGGTAGGAATTTATTGCGCCTTATGCCTGTTCCTGGTACTCTGCGCCGGCATGTACTTCGAGATCATCGGCGAGATCACGGACAGCGAGATCATTGCCAGGGGCCGAGCCATCGGCGAACTCGCCCGCCTGCGCAGGAAGTATGGCCCTGGACGCTGGCGTAAGCTCAAAGGACGTGCTACCATCCGGCTCGAAAACGGCAGCATCCGCTCCGCAGAAATCCATTGGTACGAAGCCCACGGCATCGGCAGAAAACGATTCAAGATCAAGCGGTTCCTGGACTAGGGCTATGAGGAATACACCCGCTCTCCGGTTCGCCATTTGTCTCAAGAATAAGGGTTGCGAGGATCTGGTGGTTCGCAAGGTCTATCCGGTCTTGCCGGACGAGAGAGCCGAGAGAGAGAAACATCTTCGCGTCGTCGACGAGTCCGGTGAAGACTACCTGTATCCTGCCAGTTACTTCTTCGTTATAGAATTACCGCAAAAGGTGGAACGGGCTCTGCGACAGAAGGTGTCTGTTGCGGCATAGGCGTTGAGAAATAGCAACCGGACACCTCTCGTGAGCTGTTTGGGTGATTTCCTTAGTGCTCCTGCTCGCAGTTACGGTGACGTATTTTCCCCGGACTGTCTGCTCCCCCCATTCCACCCCTCATCCGTTCCTTCTCCCCCAAGGGGAGAAGGGGAGACGGTGAGCCCCGACTTGTCCGCGGGGCCTGGAGCCGCATGACGCGGCGCGCGCATGGTACCCCCTCTCGGCCTCCGGGCGGCACCGTGAAACGCTTTGACATTCCTCGCTACGCCTCCTAGACTCACCTCGAAATGTTTTTCGGCGTGGTGCATTCCCCGAGCGGCCCTCGAGACGTCCCGAGGGCTCTCGGTGTCTTTGGGGAGGAAAAACCGCATGGCAAAGGGGAAATCAGAAAAGCGACCAGAGACCCTGGGGGATCTCAGGCATAGCCAGTGGAGCCAGGAGCGGATCGGCAGTCGCTCTGTGCGGGATGAGATGCGCGGGTGAGCCATGGCGGGTGAGATCGCACGACCTGAGAAGTTCTTCCTGGAAAAGTTCGGCCTGACCGAGCAGACGCTGGAGCGCACCCTGGGCGCTGCCCTGGGGAGGCGGATCGACTACGCCGATCTGTACTTCGAGTATCGGGTGAACGAGGAGATCGGGCTCGAGGAAGGGATCGTGAAGAAGGCGGCCCGCAGTATCAGCCAGGGCGTTGGCGTCCGGGCCACGGCCGAGGAGAAGACGGGTTTCGCCTACTCGGATGAGATCACGGTAGAGAACCTGCAATTGGCGGCGCAGCGGGCGCGTTACATCGCAGCTGATTCGGGCCGGTCAGATGCCGTGGCCGTGCGGGAATCGAGGATAGCCCCCCGGGACCTGTATCCCGTGCAGGTTCCGCCCACCGACGTCCCCATTCAGACCAAGATCGACCTGCTGCATCAGGTTGACCGGATTGCCCGGGCCTACGATCCCCGCATCACGAAGGTGATGGCCACCATCGCCAGCGAGCAGAAGCTGGTCCTGGTCGTCACCTCCGAGGGATGGGTCGTGGGGGATGTCCGGCCTCTGCACCGGCTGCAGGTGACCTGCATTGCCGAGGACGCGCGGCGCGGACCCGGCATGCGCCAGATGGGGACCTTCGGCGGCGGCGGTCGTGCCGAATACAGCTTCTTCCTCGAGGGCGAGCGCTTCGCCCGTTTCGCCCGGGAGGCGGCGCGGCAGACCATCGTGAATCTGGATGCCGACGAGGCGCCGGCCGGCACCATGGATGTGGTCCTGGGTCCCGGCTGGCCCGGCATCCTCCTCCACGAGGCGGTCGGCCACGGTCTGGAGGGCGACTTCAACCGCAAGGGCACCTCGGCCTTCAGCGGCCGCCTGGGCGAGCGGGTCGCCTCGCCCCTCTGCACGGTGGTGGACGACGGGACGATGCCCGGCAGGCGCGGCTCCCTCAACGTGGATGACGAGGGGACGCCGACCCAACGCAACGTCCTCATCGAAAACGGCATCCTCAAGGGCTATCTACAGGACCGCCTCAATGCCCGGCTGATGGGGATGGCGCCGACCGGCAACGGCCGGAGGGAGAGTTACGCCCACCACCCGATGCCCCGGATGACCAACACCTTCATGCTGCCGGGATCCACTCTCCCTGAGGAGATCATCCGGTCGGTGAAGCGTGCGCTCTACGCCGTGGCCTTCGGTGGCGGCCAGGTGGACATCACCAACGGGAAGTTCGTCTTCTCCGCCAGCGAGGCTTACCTGATCGAGGACGGGAAGATCGGCCGGCCTGTCAAGGGGGCGACCCTGATCGGGAACGGTCCCGATGCCCTGACTCGCGTGACCATGGTGGGCAACGACCTCAAGCTGGATGAGGGGATCGGCACCTGCGGGAAGGATGGGCAGTCGGTGCCGGTGGGCGTCGGATTGCCCACGATCCTGATCAACAGCCTGACTGTCGGTGGCACACAGAACTAGAGTGCAATGTTCAATGTCCAACGTTGAACCTCGGACGTTGAACCTTGAACCGAGGACCAAGGATGGACTATCGCGAGCTGGCACATGATCTTGTGGAGCGCGCCGTGCCCAAAGGCGCCAGCGGCGCCGAGGTCACCGTCGTCGAGGACGAGTCATTCTCGGTCCAGGTCCGGATGCGGGCCGTGGACACCTTGCAGAGTGCACGGCAAAAGCGCTTGGGCCTTCGCCTCTGCTTCGGCCAGCGGTCGGCGACCACGGCCACTTCGGACTTCTCCCCGGAATCCCTGCAGAGGCTCCTGGATGACGCGGTGGCCATGGCCCAAGCCACGGCCGAGGACCCCTGCAGCGGCCTGCCCGAGCCCGAACTCTTCATTGCGGAGATGCCGGACCTGGACCTGTGGGACCCCGAGGCGGCGGACCTCCCTATCCAGGAACGAATCGCCCTGGCGACGGCGGCGGAATCGGCCGCCCTGGATTTCGATCCCAGGATCACGAACTCCGACGGGGGCGAGTACAGCCACCAGGACGCCCGCGTCATCTTTGCCAACAGCCATGGCTTCACGGGGGAGTACCGCGGCTCCTCGGTGGTGCTCTCTGTCTCTCCCATCGCCGGCGATAATGGTGGCATGCAGCGGGACGGCTGGTACTCGGTCCAGCGCCGGTTGCGAAACCTTGAGTCTCCCGAGGCGATCGGCCGCACGGCGGCCCAGCGGGCCCTGCGCCGCCTGGGCGCGCGCAAGGTTCCCACCCAGCAGGTGCCGGTGGTCTTCGACCCGGACATGGCCGCCAGCCTGCTGCGAACCATCTGCGGCGCCGTTTCAGGGTCTGCCATCTACCGCAGCGCCTCCTTCCTGACGGGCAAGCTGGAGCAACAGGTGGCCGCCACCGATCTCACCGTTATCGATGACGGTCGAATGGTAGGTAAGCTCGGTTCCCGCCCCTTCGATGGCGAGGGCCTCCCCACGCGGCGGACGGTAGTGATCCAGGACGGCGTCCTGACGAGCTATCTCCTGGACACCTACACGGGGCGGAAGCTCGGCATGGCCTCGACGGGGAATGCCTCGCGCTCGTTGGGCCAGCCTCCCACCGTCGCACCGACGAACTGCCACATCGTCCCGGGTCCCTACTCACCCGAGCAGATCATCCGCTCGGTGGACCGGGGGCTCTACGTCACAGAGATGATCGGCTTTGGAGTGAACCTGGTGACCGGAGATTATTCCCGTGGCGCCGTTGGAATCTGGATCGAGAACGGTGAGCTGGCCTATCCGGTGGAAGAGATCACCATCGCCGGGAACCTCAAGGACATGCTGCGTGAGATCGAGATGATCGGCAACGACCTGGAATGGCGGGGATCCATCGTTGCCCCGACGCTCAAGATTGGCCGGATGACCGTCGCCGGTGACTGACCCGGCGCAACAGAAAATCTAAAACCGACAATGCAAAACGGCACGTGAACAACGCCTGATCCTTTTGTTATCGGTTGTCAGTTGTCGGTTTTCCATTTTCAATTGCGAGGAATCACTCGCGATCGTCGTGTCCAATCGGATCCCGGTGGCCAAGGGCCACGAGGCGGCGTTCGAGGAGCGATTCAGGGGCCGGGCCGGCCTGGTCGAGAGCCATCCCGGCTTCGTCCGCCTGGAGATCCTTCGGCCCAAGTCGGTGGCGATGCACGGCGGGCAGATGGGGGGATCGGACTACTACATCGCCCTGACCTACTGGGAGAACGAGCAGGCCTTCGTGGCCTGGACGGAGAGCGAGGACTTCCGCCGGGCCCACGCCAACCGCCCGCCCAAAGAGATGTTTGCCGGCCCCAATGTTTTCGAGATGCACGAGGTGATCCAGACAGCCCTCAAGTCGGATAATTCACGAACCACTGCGTGAATTATCCGGGCCAAATGACCAATGACCAATTTCCAATTCCCAATGGCGGTGGGCGCGCAGGGCGCGCCGTCAGCTGGGGCAATTCGATTGGCGTCCACAATTGGTCATTGGCCATTGGGATTTGGTCATTGCCT
>CAZXXV010000020.1:0-18070 GCA_964644725.1 uncultured bacterium | reverse complement strand
ACAAGCAGGTGGTCACCGCGGTCGCCAGCATGCTCGCCGAGGTCGGCTTCGATCCTGAGATCGACCAACTTGAGTTCGGAATCTACTGGCCAAAGCTCACTAGCGCTGCCTATGACATGTTCTACCTCGGCATCTCGATGCTCGGCTATGATCCGGTCGAGTACCGGGAATGCTACATGGGCTGGTCCGCCGATAACGCTGGGTCCACCCATTTCGTGGAGCACAATAAGAAGGTCGTCGAGCTCTACGACCTCGCCAACAAGACCACGTCCCAGCAGGAGGCTGAGAGGTACTACAAGGATTTGACCCATCTGATCTGGAACAGCGTCCCCATCGCCCAGCTCTTCTACGAGCCGAACATCGTGGGCGTGAGCAAGAAACTGAAGGGTTGGAAACCGCGGCGCGACACCTACGTGTACATGTGGGAGGCATATCTCGAATAGGAAGGCCGTCTCAGCGCAACCCAGACAAAAAGCGGCTCGGGAACATCCAAGACGCGATACCCCGGCCTGAGCAGGCCGGGGCCTCGCGGAGAGAGGATGCATAATGAAGCTCGCAGGCAAGGTCGCGATTGTCACTGGCGCCGGAAGGGGTATCGGACGGGCCACTTCCCTGGTCTTTGCACGCGAGGGCGCGGATATTGTCGTGGTGGATCGCCTGCAGCCGGAGATGGAAGCCGTGGCAGCGGAGGTGCGGAAAATAGGGAGGAGAGCTCTGGCCGTCCTCACCGACTTGTCCCAGGAGGATCAGATTGAAGCCATGGCGCAGAGAACACTGGAGGAATTCGGGCGGGTCGACATCCTTGTCAACAATGCGGCTGTCCCCGCTCAACACGCTGTGGCGGAGATGCCGACCGAGGCCTGGCATTATGTGATCAACGTAAATCTGACGGCTCCGTTCCTGACCTGTCGCGCGGTGCTTGGGCCGATGATGAGACAGAAAAGCGGCAACATCATCAACGTGTCCTCCAGAGCGACGAAGGTGGGAAGGGTGAAGCGAAGTGCCTACTGTGCCTCAAAGGCCGGTCTAGTAGCCTTCACCATGGCCCTGGCCAAGGAGGTAGAGGAGTACAACATTCGCGTGAATGCCCTTCTTCCCGGCCCGGTGGCCACCAAGATGCTCGGGGATGACCCGCAAATTCTCAAGGAGAAGATCCTGCCTCCCGAGGCCGTGGCCGATCCCATCCTGTTTCTTGCCTGTGAGGATTCCAGGGGCATGACTGGAACCTCTATTGATGTCTTCGGATCACCATGGCCCTGAGTGCCGGCCACGGCGCTTGAGTCCCGCTGGAATCCGAGATCGCGCAGCAACCCATCATAAGGAGGAGATCCATGGAGGTCCTGAACGTCAACGACCGCGAAGCGTCCAAGATCGAGACGTATCCCTACAAGGGGAAGCCCCTCCCAGTGAAGGAAGTCTGGATCAAATGGTTGTCCCAGGCGGGACCCAAGGGCGCGCCGGAATATGGGCTCCGGTTCTTCACGATAGGAGCCGGCGGGGAAATCCCGATTCACAATCACCTGTACTATCAGACCATGTACATTCTGAGTGGACGTTTGTCCTGCACATCCTACGATGCCAAGACGGATCAGGTCGTCGAAGAGAGAATCATGGGGCCCCATGATTTCGTCTTCATCCCCACCATGGAACCCCACAGCATGAAGAACCTGAGCGACAAGGAGGATGTCACCTTTCTGTGCTGCATCGCCAATGTCTTTGAGGAAGGGAGCATCTGAATTCCTGGGCTCGCCACGCAATCACTCGTTGAATTGGGAGTGAAAAGAATGAAAGTCGCCAAGCGGTTGGAGGGCTTCCGAGCCTATCTGGGCACGGAGATGAACCTGCGCCTGACCCGGATGCGCGAGGAAGGACGGGACGTCATTAATCTGGGCTTGGGGGATCCCGACGTCACGCCCCCGCCGCACCTTCTGAACGCCTTGCGGGACGCCGTGAGTGCCCCGGACCATCACCACTACCCGAGCTTTTACTCCAACCAGCCGCTCAAGGAGGCGATTGCCGGCTGGTACAAGCGGCGCTTCGACGTCGCGTTGGATCCGAATACGGAGGTGATCCCCCTCCTGGGATCCAGCGAGGGGCTCTTCGTCATCCACCTGTGCCTGCTGGACATCGGGGACACCGCCCTGGTCCCGGACCCGTCGTACCCGTCCTACGAGGCCGGGGTCAAGCTCGCGGGGGGACGGATCGAATCGGTGCCCCTCCTGCGGGAGAATGGCTTTCTGCCCGACCTGGAGTCCATCCCGTCCGACGTCGCCAGGCGGGCGCGGATGATCTGGGTGAACTACCCGAACAACCCGACGGCGACCATCGCCCCGCCCGAGTTCTACCGGCAGCTCATCGAGTGGGCCCGGGCCTACGAGGTGGTCGTCGTGCACGACAACCCCTACTCGGAGGTCACCTTCGACGGGTACCGGACACCGAGCCTCCTGCAGTTCCCAGGGGCTAAGGAGGTCGGGGTGGAGTTCCACTCGCTGTCGAAGAGCTACAACTGCTGCGGCTGGCGCACGGGGATGCTGGTGGGACACAAAGAAGTCATCGCCGGCATGGCCAAGATCAAATCCCATTCGGACCGGGGCATGTATTATCCGCTGCAGGTGGCCGCCACCAGGGCGCTGAACGGCCCCGTGGACTTCATGAGGAAGCGGAACGAAACCTTCAAAGGGCGACGGGATGTCGTGGTGCAGAGGCTGCGGGAGATCGGCTTGGAAGCGGAGACGCCCAAGGCCACGTTCTATATCTGGTCCACCGTGCCCAAGGGATTCACCTCCCAGGACTTCTGCTTCAAGGTCCTGGACACAGTCAACGTCTGGATGATCCCGGGCTCGATGTACGGGCGATACGGCGAGGGCTATCTGCGGATCGCCCTGACCCATCCGGTGGAGCGGCTGGCCGAGGCCATGAAGCGTCTCAAGGGATTCATGTGTTAGAAAACGGGACAGGAACGGGAGCGAAGGCCCTTACAGGGGGAAACCATGTAGCCGGAAGACGCGATGCTCGCCGCCCCCCTTTCGTCAGCTGTCAAAGGTCATCCTGACACCTCGGCGAGAACGGGCCTCGACTCGCAACGGAACCGTGGAAGTAGTGCGAGGTGGCGGCGCCGCCGTCCGGTAACGATCAATGCCAGGTTCCTGAACCGACTTCTTCGCCAACCGACCGAGCTGGCCCCTTACCCTAACCGTTACAGTACGCAGCAGGATCTGGAAGGCGCTCTCTGAAGACCCATAGCCAGCTGGCCACCCTCAGGAGATGGTGGCGAATTCCGCGTGCAGACGCTTGTGGGAAAAACGGGGCGTCCCGCGAATGGCCTGAACTCGGTGCGGCGCTGACGGAAGGAGCCGCGGGTGCCAGTAGCAGGAAAGCCATAGCCATCGTGTCGTGGGAGTGTGATGCACGAAATGTGCACGGTGGTCCCTATCTCGGGGTGGGTCTTAAATGGTCTAGCGAGGTTGCCGGAGATGTTGAGTGCATCCCTGAGAGACTGTGAAGGAATCGAGGCTAGAGTGACAATATCCATTGCCGACCGGATGGGGCTGTGGTCGTTTGCGCCATGCTGGGCGCTCTCCGCCGGCACCCCGCGGTCATCAGAACGACAGGCTGCCCCTCGGCCTCGACGGCCAAGCCGCCTTCTGCTCCGTGCATGACCTCCCCCAAGGTCTCTGCGCAGACAATTTGACAGCCTCCGCATCTGACTGCCTAGATGGATGACCTGAACAGGCGGAGTGGTGCGTCAGTCAGTCTTCCTGAGGAGCTTCTGCACGGCCGGCTTCCCGCCGCGAGTGTAGGTCAAGATCACGTCACCTGGGCGCGGGGTGCGCGGATCAGAGGTAGCGTCACCGACAAGCGAGTAGGTGCACAGCGCTCGTTCCGACTGGGGAACACCTTGCTTCTGGATCGTCAGCCATCCACGCTCGTCCAGTGACCAGGTGGCCGTCGCCGGTTTAGCCCGTAGCGCCGCGAGATCGGCGGCCTGCAGCGGCTTGTTCGAGGTGAGGTGCTTGACCCGGCCGTTCTCGTAGAAGACGAACCGCTGGTGCTCGAAGAACCACGCGTTCCCCGGATCCACCCGTTCCGACGGCGCGATGACCATCGCCTCCATATTCCAGGAGCCGACGAGGTCTTGATTGGCGCAGGCCCGCCCCGGCGCCTCCTTCGATTGTTGGGCAGAGACGCTTCGCGGCAGGAGGAAGGACCACCCGCAGAAAAGCAGCAGCCCGATCCCGACGCACAATACGTTATTCAAGTGGGGAAGCCTGTGTTTCACGGGATGCGCGCCGGTGTGAGGTATCCGTTCTCTTTCCCGGATTCAGGCTTGGCGGAACATCGGGTACCCAAGGGCTCAGGCCAAGCCATCCGGCCCCGCGCCGCAGACCAGGGCGCACACCTTGCGGCCTTTCGCCGGCCGAACCTTGCCGCTACGTAGAGCCGCGATGGTTGCGGCTCCACTCAGGTCCGCGGCAAGGCCCATCTCGAACCAGAGCCAGCGTGAGGCCTCGCGCATGTCCTCGTCAGTGACGAGGACGATCTCGTCCACGTAGCGCTGCACGATCTCGAAGTTGATGGGTTCGGTCTTGGCACACGCCATCGTCGGGACGCAGGTGGTGATCTTCTTCAGTTCGACCACACGCCCGGCCTTGACGCTGTCGTAGAGGGTCGGCGAGCCTGTCGGCTCGATGCCGATGACGCGCACGGACGGGCGCAACGCCTTGGCCGTCAGGGCGATTCCACTGATCAGGCCACCCCCGCCGATGGCGACCAGGATGTCATCCAACTCGGGCGCCTGTTCGAGAATCTCCAGGGCCACCGTCCCCTGGCCGGCGATCACCAGGGGATCCGCAAAGGGGTGGAAATAGGTGAGGCCCTCGCGGGCCGCCAGGTCCAGGGCCGCCCGGTTGGCCTCGTGCCACTGGCGGCCCTGGATCACCACCTTGGCTCCCCAGGATCCGAGCTTCTTCGCCTTCTCGGACGAGACGTTCTCGGGCAGGAACACCGTCGCCGTCGTCTTGCCCAGCCAGCCGACATAGGCGACCGCGAGGCCGTGGTTCCCTCCGGACGCCGTCACGATGCCGCGCTGGACCTCGACCTCACTTAAGGAAAGAAGCTTGTTGGTCGCCCCGCGGGCCTTGAACGAACCGGTCGCCTGCAGGCACTCGAGCTTCAGGAGCAGGTCCCCGTCAGGAAATGGGTTGTCTCTCATACACCGGGCGGGCACCAACGGCGTCTTCCTGACGTACGAGGCGGTGCGTGCGGCCGCAGTCCTTACGTCATCAATGGTGATCATGTGTTCGTCTCCAGGTGGTTTTTCGAGGTAGGTGGATCTCGTCGAGGGCTCGTAGCTACCTTCAGCTCCATGGAGATGGGCCCTCCGATGGGAATAGAGCTCTCTCAGTCCGGCACCCGGCTGCAAGGCCCGACGTCCAACTCACCTTACGCGAGGAAAAGTATCAGCGCCGTGAGGTCGCGTCAAGCGACGGCCGCGCTTGTATAGACGTAGCGGCCGAATGCGGGAGCTTTTCCCTTGACAGGCAAGGGGCACTTGGATAGCGTTCCAAGTAGGTGGACGCGCTCACTGGTTCTCCACGTGGACACTCATCCCTCCGCATGTGATGCGGTGAGCCAGCCTGCTCTCGGAAGTGTGTCGTCCGAGCCCGCATGCGTCGGGAGCGGTTTGTCCTACGGCCCTCATCCCCAACACGAGCACACCAGGGGCATAAACACCGCGCGCAGGTTATTTCCTGTGCGCAGCGTCATGTCCCTCGACTTCTCTCGCTGTCGCAGCAGTGTCCTTCCACCGATGCTCGGCTCTATGGGGCAGAGGAAGGGCGACGCGCAAACCGGCTGACGCGCGATGCATGCCCAGCCGAATGAGTCCATGCAATTCTGTGTGGATGTCTCGTTTGACCGGTGGGGGCAGGACGGGGCCCCGAGGAGGAGAGCGATGCGACGACAGACACGAAGCTGGATGTGGATTGCGGTGCTGGGGGTCGTGCTGGCGCTGGCCTGGACGGTCTCGGCGGCCGCGGCAGAGAGCACGCTGGATCAGGTCCTGAAGCGGGGGAAGCTGAATGTAGGGATCGGCTTGGGAGCGCCGCCGTTCGGGTATTACGACGCCGACAAGAAGCCCACTGGATTCGACGTGGACCTGGCGAAGCTTATCGCCCAGGAGTTGAAGGTCGAGATCGAGTGGGTGGATACGTCCTCGGTGAACCGGATCCCGTACCTGCTGACCAACAAGGTGGACCTCGTCATCGCGACGTTCGGGAATACCCCCGAGCGCGCGAAGCAGGTCTCTTTCACCAAGGCCTATTGTTCCTGGAACCTGGTCTTGCTCGGCTGGAAGAAGGACAGGGAAATCAAGTCCTACAAGGATCTCAAGGGGAAGACGATCGCGGTGACCCGTGGGACGACCCAGGACATCGCCATCACCAGGCTGGCACCCGAGGCCAAGATCGTGCGGTACGAGGATGATCCGGTGGCGATGCTCGCCTTCGAGCAGAAGAAGGCCGACGTGTTGCCCACAGCCGAAGTCCTGGCATTGAAGAAGGCCAAAGAGAACAGGGACATGGAGATCAAGGGGCTCGTCAGTCGCTCCTGGGCCGCCATCGGCGTCCGGCGCGGCGATCCGGATTGGCTGCAGTGGCTCAACACCTTCATGGACTGGCACGGCGGCCAGGGGAAGTTCGCCGAGATCTTCGAGAAGTGGACCGGCGTCGAGATGCCTCCGGCCCTCCCAAACTGGTAGGAGCTTTGCTCCTTCCTTCCAGGACAGCACACGGGGCGAGGGTCGTCCTGCACCGACAGTTACGACCCTCGCCACAATCCTCTCCGCAATGGCCGGGGGGGTGGCGTAGTGCCATGTCGACAATCTTCGCAGGACCAGGAGACAGCGCGGGAACACCATGACCTACACATTCCATTGGGAGGTTCCTCTCCAGAACCTGCCGGCATTTCTCTGGGGCGCCCTGGCCACGCTCGAGATGTCCGGGGTCGCCTGCCTGCTCGGGTTGCTAATGGCGGTCTGTGGCGCGCTGGCCCGCCTGTCCAAGAACCGGTACCTCCGGAGCGCGGCCACGGCCTACGTCGAGGCCATCCGGAACACCCCGTTCATCGTCCAGCTCTTCTACGTGTACTTCGGCCTGGTGACCGTCGGGATCAACCTGGAGGCGTTCACGGTGGCCATCATCACGCTGACTCTCAACTGCGGCGCCTATTGCACGGAGATCATCCGGGCCGGCATCCAATCCATCCACCGCGGCCAGGCGGAGGCGGGCCGCTCGTTGGGGATGACGCATTGGCAGGTCTTCCGCCACGTGATCCTGATGCCCACGCTACGGGTCGTCTGGCCGCCCCTGGCCAGCCAGTTCATCGCCACCATGCTGGGGAGCAGTGTCGTGTCACAGATCTCGGCCGAGGAGCTCACCTATGCCGGAATGATGCTGGAGTCCCGCACGTTCCGAACCTTCGAGATATTCTTCGCCATCACGATTCTCTATTTCCTGATGGCGCGGCTCTTCTCGTTCCTCTTCTCCCTGACCGGGCAGAAGGTGTTCCGCGAGGCGTGGGGGCAGCTCTGATGCCGGAGCTCTTCGTCGCGTTCTCGTACAAGGACATCCTGTTCCTGCTGCAGGCCGCCCTGGTGACTATCGCCATGTGCGCCATGGCGTTTTCCTGCGGAATGGTCGTGGCGTTGTTCATCGGCCTCATCCGGACGGCACGGCGGGTCCCGGCGCTCCGCTGGGTCGGGTGGGCCTACGTCGAGATCTTTCGGGGGACCCCCCTCCTCATGCAGATCTTCATCGCGTTCTTCGGCCTCTCGATCCTGGGCCTGGAGTTGCCCCGGTTCGTGGCCGTGAGCATTCCCCTGATCCTGTACACCGGTGCTTACATGGGGGAGATCGTGCGGGCAGGCGTCGAGGCCGTCCCCCGCGGCCAGTGGGAGGCGGGGTCGTCGCTGGGGATGAGCTACCGCCAGCTCATGGGCTACGTGGTGGCGCCGGTGGCGGTGCGCATCATGATCCCGCCGTCGGTGGGATTCCTGGTGCAGCTCGTCAAGGGGACGTCCCTGGCCTACGTCGTGGGCTACGTGGAGTTGACGCGGGCCGGGTACATCATCTCCCAGTCCACCTACGCCACCATGCTGGTCTTCACGCTGGTGGGAGTGATCTACTTCGGCATCAACTATCCCTTGTCCCTCGCGTCCCAGAGGCTGGAGGCCCGCCTGAAGCGCCATGCTTAAACTCAAGGAGGTTCACAAGTGGTTCGGGAGCCTGCACGTGCTGAAGGGCATCTCCATGACCGTGTCGCGGGGGGAGGTCGTGGTGGTCATCGGTCGGAGCGGGTCGGGGAAGTCCACGATCCTCCGGTGCATCAACGGGCTCGAGCCGATTCAGCAGGGTCGGATCATGGTGGATGGAGAGGTCGTGGACGCGCACTCGCGCCATGTCCGGAAGATTCGCGAGGAAGTGGGATTCGTCTTCCAGTCCTTCAACCTCTTCCCGTACTACTCGGCCCTGGAGAACGTCAGCCTGGCGCTGAAGATCGTCAAGAAGATGCCGCCGGCGGAGGCCCGGAGCATCGCGGAGGAGATGCTCGCCCGCGTCGGGCTCTCGGACAAGCTGGATGCCTATCCGGACCGGCTCTCCGGCGGCCAGCAGCAGCGGGTGGCCATCGCCCGTGCCCTGGCCATGAACCCGAAGCTGATGTTGTTCGACGAGGTGACCTCCGCCCTCGACCCCGAGCTGGTGGGTGAGGTGTTGAAGGTGATGCAGGACCTGGCCGAAGCGGGCATGACCATGGTCGTGGTCACGCACGAGATGGGCTTCGCCCGCCACGTCGCCGACCGGGTACTATTCATTCACGAGGGGCAGATCGCCGAGGAAGGCCCCACCGAGCAAATCTTCATCATGCCGCAGAACGAGAACCTGCGGACCTTCATCCAGTCCATTCTCTGAACGGGCGTCAGCAGCCCCCCCGCTCGACGCGCTGGCCTGCCTGGTAGACGTCCAGGACCTGCCGCAGCGCTGCCAGGTCGCGTGTGGGGTCCCTCTCGACCACCAGCACGTCCGCCTGGCGACCTGGCTCGAGGCGTCCGACCACATCGCCGACCCCGATGGAGTCGGCCGCACCAGCCGTCCCGGACACGATGGCGTCACCGTTCGACAGGCCGGCCTGCGCCATGATCTCGATCTCATGCGCGAAGCCGCCCGGCGCGTACCACGCCCACGGGGAGTCGGAGCCGGCAGTCATCTTCACCCCGGCCCGGATCATCCGGCCCACGGCCTCCAACCGCACCTCCAATTCGTTCCGGGTCCACGCGAGCCGGGCCTCCTGCGTTGAGGGTAGGGAGCCCTCCCTTTCTCGCTTTGCGATGAAGTGCTCGATCGCGGCCTGCAGGGTGTACAGGGTCGGGTTCACCCAGGCACCGGTCGCTGCCAGGCGCTCGACGAGGTCGGGGGAGGGGCTGTGGCTGCCGTCGGCCTCGGTGAAGACGCAGTGGATGATCATGTCCACGTCCGCGTCGAGGCAGTTGACGACGGACTGCCGGCAGGCACAGTGGGCAGCAGTGAGCTTGCCGTGACGGTGCGCCTCGTCGGTGATGGCCCGGAGTTCCTCGACGGTGTAGGACGGGCGTCTCGGGTTGGACGTGCGCGTGCTGCCGCCACTGGCAACAATCTTGATATAGTCGGCACCCTCCTTGAGGAGCTTCCGGACCTCGGCGCGTGCGGCGGCCGGGCCGTCGGCCTCGGAGCCGAAGTACCACATGTGGCCGCCGGTCATGGTGATCGGCCGGCCGCAGATCACCACGCGCGGCCCGACCGCTAGGCCGCGCCGGATGCCCTCCCGCAACGAGAAGGCAACCCGGTTCTTGGCGCCGTTCTCGCGCACCGTCGTCACCCCGGAGTGCAGGATCGTGCGCGCGTTCTTGGTGGCGCGCAGGAGCAGGATGTCGTCCGCTTCCATGGCGGTATCGTCGCCGACCGTCCCGTCGCCGGGCGAGAGCAGGTGGGTGTGGGCGTCAACCAGTCCGGGGAGGATGGTGGCGTCGCCGTAGTCAACCCGATGGACGCGTGCGCCATCCGGTGGCCGGACGTCGGCCCGGCGACCGAGACGGGCGATTCTTCCGTCCTCGATAAGGACGGCCGCTCCCTGGAGTGGCGGCTGCCCGCTGCCGTCGAGCAGCCGGTCGGCGGTGAGCAGGATGCACTGCGTGGATGTTCCGGACATGGATGCACCTCCTGCTGGTTGTGATCAAAGAGGAGACGCAAGATATCCCCTGGATGCATCCGGAGGATGTTCAGGCAGTTGTGTCCTGATATCTGGAGTTGCTATCGTGGATCGCAAGGAAAGATCGCTGCCCCGCTCAAGACGTCGAACTCCTACCCGCCTTGTGGTAGAGCACCTCTCCATTCACCATGGTCATCTCCACGTCCACCGAGGCCAGTTGGCTTGGCGCCGTGCGGAATAGATCCTGGCTGAACACCACGAGATCCGCCTTTTTCCCTGGGGCCAGGGTTCCGAGTTGATCTTCTTTTCTTGAGACCCAGGCGGGGACCCGGGTGAATCCGTGAATGACGTCTTCGAGCGTCAGTCTCTCGCCGGGGAACCATCCATCCCTCGGTTCACCGGAGAGGCTCTGGCGAGTCACAGCCGCATGGAAACTCAGGAGCGGATTGATCGCCTCCACGGGGGCATCCGAGCCGAATTGGAGGCGAACCCCTGCCTTGAGGAGCGATTTCCACGCGTACGCGTACCGGCAACGGTCCAGCCCCCATCGTTTCTCCGCGACCGGCCTGTCGGTGAGGAGGTGGACGGGTTGCACCGAGGCCACCACTCCGAGGTCGCGGAACAGGGGGAGAGCATCTGGGTGAAAGAGCTGGACATGCTCGATGCGATCGCGTCGAGGACCGTTGTGGCGCTTCCTGGCGCCTTCAATGGCTTTCAGAACGTTGGTCACCGCCTGATCCCCGATGGCATGGACCCCGACATCGCCCCCGAACCGGTAGGCGAGTTCCACTCTTTCCTGAAGCTCCTTCGGTGTAAGGCAGGCAAGGCCCCGCTGCGAGGGGTTGTCGGCATATGGCTCGTGGAGCAGGGCCGTGCCGGATCCCAGGCTTCCGTCGGCGTAGAGCTTCACTTGACCAAACCAGAGCCGCTCGCCTCCCTTGCCCAGCTCGACGCCGCAGGATCGGGCTGGCTCCACTTCTTCAGGCGGCAGGAGGTGGTGGACGCGCACCTTGAGCTTTCCTTCTGCTTCCAGGGCGGCCAGCGCCTCCCATTCCCGGAGGGTCTCGCAGGAATGGACCCCTGTCACCCCGAAGCGGAGCGCTTCTTGCTGGGCCAGGAGGGCCGCCTGCTTCCGCTCTTCGAGGGTCGGCGCCGGAATCTCCTTCTCGATGATCTTCCGGTATTCTCTGAGGAGGCCGGTCGGCTCGCCGGTGTCCGCCTCCCGCTCGATCCGTGCCCCCGGCGCATCCGGAGTCCCCTTCTCGATTCGCGCCTTCGCCATGGCCAGTGAGTTCAGCCAGACCGTGTGCCCGCAGTGTCTGACCAGCATCACCGGATGATGGGGGGCGATGTCATCGAGGTCGCGGGCAGTGGGCTCCCTCCGTTCTCTCCACACGTGCTCGCTCCATCCCCGGCCGATGATCCATTCCCCGGGCTTTCGCGTTTTCACGGCCTCCTTCACTCGCAGCCTGCAGTCTTCGATTGAAGGAAGATCTCGCAGGTCCAGCCGCTGCAGATACAGGCCAAAGCTCACAAAATGGAGGTGAGCATCCACAATCCCTGGCATGACCAGTCGCCCGGGAAGCTCGAGAATTCGAGCCTCTCGACCGCATGCTCTCTTGATCTCTTCGTTGTTCCCAACTGCGGCAACCTGGTCATCTTTGACGCACAAGGCTTCGGCCCAAGGCCGCGCGATATCCCCGGTGAAGATTCGCGTGGAAAGAATCGCTGTCTCCATGTCTATCTCCGCTGTCGAGTGATGTGCGGGTCAAGGGCATCCCGTAGTCCGTCTCCGAGCAGATTCAAGCCCAGCACCGTGACAAAGATGGCCAACCCCGGGAAGATGGAAATCCAGGGGGCCGTGAAAAGCTGCTCGCGCGCCGTGGACAGCATGCCTCCCCAACTGGGGGTGGGGGGCTGTGCTCCCAGGCCGAGGAAGGACAGCGAGGCTTCGGTCAGAATCGCGAACGCGACGCCGAGGGTTGCGATGACCAGGATAGGTCCCACGATATTGGGCAGGATCTGGGTCAGCATGATCCGGACGCGCCCATATCCGAGAGCCCGCGCCGCGGTGACGTAGTCCAGGGAGCGAGTGGCCAGGACCTGGGAGCGGGTGACCCGGCAGCTGTACGACCAGTTGGTGAAGCCGAGCGCCAGGAAGACATTGAACAGCCCCGGCCCCAGGACGGCCATGATCGCCAACGCGAAGACCAGGGCCGGGATGGAGAGCATGATGTTGGTGAGCCCCATGACCAGATCGTCCCACCATCGCCCGAAAAACCCGGCGGTGAGGCCCAGCAGGATACCAATGATGCTGTTCAGTAGCTGGGTGCCTAAACCGATGCTCAAGGAGATCCGGGCCCCATAAATGACTCGGGAGAGGATGTCTCTCCCCTGGTTGTCCGTCCCGAAGAGATAAGCGCGACTGGGGGGTTCTTCCGAGTGCAACAGGTCGGCATTATCAATGGGGTGGTAGGGAGCCAGGAGCGGAGCGAAGATCGCCATGGTGGCGATGAGCAGGGTGATGCTGCCGCCGATCACCAGGTTCTTTCTGGCCTTGATTTTCCGGAGCGTTCCGTTCATCGGTACTCGATCCTGGGATCGATCACCGCATACAGAAGGTCCACGGCCAGGTTGACCAGCAGGAAGACCAGAATAATCAGCAGCACGCATCCCTGGACCACCGGGATGTCCCGCTGGAAGATCGTGTCAACCAGGAGAGAACCAATGCCGGGCCAGGAAAAGAGCTTTTCTACGATCACCGTCTGGCCGATCAGCGAGCCAAACTGCAGGCCGGCCGTCGTCAGGACAAGGATCAGGGCATTCCGGAGCACGTGTTTCCGATGAATCATCAACTGCGGGAGGCCCTTCGCCTGCGCAGTGCGTACGTAGTCCGCATTCAGGATCTCCAGGACGGCGGCGCGGGTCGTGCGGGCAAGCAGGGCCATATAGCCCAGGCCAAGCGTGATGGCGGGAAGAATCAAATGCGCGAGCCCTCCGTCGCCATACCCTGACGTCGGGAAGAGCCGCACCTTGACAGACAGGAAGAACATCAACAGCAGCCCCAGCCAGAACTGGGGCATGGAGACCCCCGAGACCGCACCGAGCATGGAACACACATCCAGCCAGGACCCCTGGCGCAAGGCCGAGAGGAAGCCGAGCGGGATTCCCAAGGCTACAGCAATCAGCATGGCCGCCATGGCCAATTTCAGCGTCGGCCAGAAGCGGGCCAGAATCAGAGCGGTCACACTTTCCCGGCGCAAAAAAGACAACCCCAGATCTCCCCGGGCCAGGTTCTTCAGATAGATCAGGTAGCGGATATGCAGAGGCTTATCGAGGTCCCATTGCTTCTTCATCTGCTCAATGAATTTCGAGTCGATTCCCTGTTCCTGAGATCCGGCGGCCATCAAGGCGGCATTCCCGGGAAGCACATTGAGCAAAAGGAACATGATGAGCGAGATCACCAGGATCGTGGGAACGAACTGCAGCAGTCGGCGGAGGGTAAAAATCAACATGGGGAACCTGGCGCGATGGATTGGACGATCGGATTCTCCCCTGGATCTCTGCAGAAAAAACAGCCCGATCCCGGGCCCCCGGAGGGGACCACGGGATCGAGCTTGCTAGCGAAGCAGGTGTCTTCCTCGAGGGTGATGGGCTCGCGGGAGCGGCCTACTTCTCCTTCGCCCGGGGAGACGTCTCATCGATCCACAGGTCCGTGAGGTCCTGGTACATCATCTCGATCGCCACCGGCTTGATCCCGTGGACCCAGGGCTGATGGGCGATCACCGCTTTGTTGTAGTTGAAGAACCAGACGGGCGCATCGTCGCGGAAGATGGCGTCGGCCTTCCTCAGCATATCGATCCGCTTTGCCGGATCCCGCTCCTGCCCCGCCGTATCAAGCAGCTTGTCGAATTCGGGGTTGTTGTACGCCACGAAATTCCCCGCGGTGGCTGGGTTCTTCGAATACCATCGGTTGAGGGCCTGCAAGGGATCACCCCCCGCCCCACTGCTCAGCGACCAGATGAACGCCTGGTAATCCATCTTTCGGATGCGATCGGACAGGGCGGCGCCTTCCAGTTGCTGCGGCTTGACCGTGATGTTGATCTGCTTGAGGAACGGCATGAGGGCCTCGACGACCACCACGCCCCAGGACTCGTTGCTGGTTCCGATGCACTCGAACGTGAACCCCTTCTCGTACCCGGCCTTCTTCATCAGCTCCTTGGCTTTTTCGACGTTGTAGTCATACCCCTTGGCCTTGGGGTCGAAGGCCGTCGAGGTGGAGGGGAGATACCCGACCGCAGGGTACGCCTTGTCCTTCAGGAGCCTGTTGATGATCAGGCGCGAGTCGATGGCATGGTTGATGGCCTGGCGGACCAGCTTGTTCCCGAAGGGCTCGTATTTCGGATTGAACCCGATCAGGCGGGTGAACAGCTCGGCCACCTCGACCATGTTCTTGGCGATTTGCGGGTCAGCCTTGTAGGGCGGATACTGCGCGGCCCCGACCACAGTGGCATCCAGCTCCTTGGCGCGGAAGGCCACATCGCGCGCCGCCCCTTCGGGCATGACCTTGTATACCACCTTGTCGAGGTAGGGCTTCCCCTTTTCATAGAAGTCCGGGTTCTTGGCCAGGACGATCTCGCTTCCCTTCACCCACTTGACGAACTTGAAGGGGCCCAGCCCGATCGGATCCGTCCCAAAGCCATCCCCCTTCTTCTCCACTTCTTCGCGGGGGAGGATGGCCGTCCCGCCCTCGTAGAGGGTGTAGGATGGATCGACGGGCTTATCCATCGTGATCTCGAGCGTGTAATCATCGATCTTGCGCAACCCGGATATCCGGTTCGTCTTGCCCTCCTCGTACTCCCTGGCCCCCTTGATCACCCGCACGAAGCGAGCCGAGGGCGAAGCAACCTTGGGGTTCATGATCCGCTCGTAGCTCCAGATGATGTCATCCGCGGTCATCCCTCGCCCGTTGTGGAACTTCACGTTCTTCCTCAGCGCGATCTTGTAGACCAAGCCGTCCGGGGACACCTCAACCTTTTCCCCCAGCTCCAGCTTCGGCCGGTTGCGCTCGTCATCCCAGCTGTAGAGGCTCCTGTGGATGTTCATGGTGACGATGATGTCGTTGGTGTTCGGCGTGCGATGCGCATCCAGCGAGAACACGTCGCCGCCGTAGGGCACGACGAAATTGAACGTGCCCCCCGCCCGCCCCGCCCAGCTCGCCCCGGGCAGCATGCCGAGCAACAGGAGCACCACGAGCCCGACCACATGGATCTTTTTCATTTGGACGATCCTCCTCTGCCAGAACGGTCGTTTTCCCGCCGACGCGTAGATGCCAGTCGGACGGTCGCTTTTCACTTGGCCCGGAACGGGCATGACGTCACAAGCCTCAGAGTGTGTGAAAATATCCGTGAATCAGCGCCGTTCGGCTGAGCTCACGACGAAGCCAAGCGCATTCTTCACCCACGGAAAATCAAGAGGTTACAGTCACGCTCTCGGCCCAGCGACGATTTCTTCACACACTCTCAGGACTGCGCAGACCCCGAAAGCCGCCAAAGCATCGCCCAGAGCGGTGGTGGTGTCAAGAATGAAAACGTGAAAGAGAGGAATTGTCTCAAGAGTGTTCCGAGGGCCCCGACCCCAGCCTTATGAACGCCTCCCGCAGCTTCGGGTGTCTCTGTAGCAACCGGAGGAGCCGGGATTCCTCCGGGCCCACCTTGGCCCGGATGATCCGGACGAGCGCGCGCTTTTCCTCCGTCGTCCAGCGCGTCAGATCGGGCACCAACGCCAGGACCAGGGCGAAATCCTCGAAGGCTTGCCTGGCGTAACCTTTCCAGGCCTCCAGCCGCTCGCGCAAGGCCCGCGCCAAGGTGGCGGCCGATCGCTCCCGAATCCTGGCTGCGTCCTCGTCGCACTCTCTTGCCATGCGTCGCTGCACTGCAAACCCGATGGTCCGGATCCGGAACCGGTACCAGACCCCCTGCGTGGTCCCAGGCAGCTCGAGGAACAGGTGTCCCGTCGCCAGCTTCCGGAGGGTTCGCGCCGGCGTCCGGTACCCCGGCCGGGCAGCAATCTTCCGCTCTTCGCGTTCGACGATCCGCAAGAGTTCCGGCCGCCCGGGGCGGAAGCCGAGTTTGCGGTAGAACCAGAAGGCGCCCGACTCGATGGCCTCCTCGTTGTCCAGGCCGATTTGGTAGGGATACACCGAGACGCAGGTCATGCCCAGGACCTGATGGAGAAGGCGCAAGGCCTGTGCGTAGTTCCATGCCGATTCGCCGTCCCGGAACGTGTAGAACGTGTTGAAGCCGACCTCCATCCATTCGAACAGGCCGATGGCCTCGACATAGTTGATAGGGACGCCGTTCTTGAGGCTGAAGCCCGTCACGTACGGGCGGAGCGGCAGGCGGCGCTCCGGCGGAAGGCCCCAGAGGAAGATTTGCATGCCCCGACCCACGTCGGCCTTGAGCACGTGCGCGGGATCGCCGTGAGTCGTGCCCCAGAGCTCCCGCCGGCGCACCGTCATCACTTCCCGCATCAGGTCGAGGACCTTTTCACCCTCGCGGCGGCTCAGTCGCCTCACGGGAAGCGGCGTCGTCATCTCCTTGGCCAGGTCCACCTCGTTCCGACGGATGAACGGGCCCTGGTGGTAGAAGACGTGTCGCACCGGTCGCCAGTTGCAGGTGCGGGAGGCCCGCAGGTTATCAAGGTCCCAGCGGACGATCAGGTCCAGCGAATTGAACAGCTCGGCCCGCTCTCGGTCCGAAAGCGGCAGCCGCTGGAAGCGGGAGAGGAGCCACGCCAAGTCGGTGCCGGAGCGGCCCCGCGCGGCACGCAGCCAGGTGAGGTAGGGAACATCGGCCTCGACGTAGGCATCGTCGTCTAGAAGCGGGAGAAAACGCGGCAGGGTCTCGGCCAGACGGGTGGGCGCCGCGCTGTCGTCCCAGGCAAGATCCACGTGCGCCGGAAAGCGGCGGAGGAGCCAGCGTGCCACGTCATAGTTCAGCGCATCCTGGATGGCGGTCCCGGCTATCCCCGAGACTTCCATCGGCTCCAGCGCCGAGAGGTCCACCCCCGCGCACCGGAGCGCCTCCACCCGATTCCTGAAGGACGAGAGCAGCGCCTCAGTCATCCCGAGGACGGCCGCGCTCTGCGGGAAGGCCCGCAGGAATAAGAGCAGTTCATGGAAGCGGATCAGGGACTCGGGGTCCGGGGACCGCCGTCGCCCAAGCGCCGCGAGCAGTCGTTCCGTGCGTTCGGCCTCGGCGGGCCCAAAGCGGCCCTTCATCGCCTCCAGGCGGGTCAATAGCTGATCCAACGAGTGGTGTGCCATGAACGTGTCCGCGAGTGGAAGGCCATGTCGTCCGGCTCGCCGCCCCCGGCCACCGACGGGGCCTCTGGAATTCGCGCCTGACCCAGCCATGCTGATCAGTACCGTTGGCGCCCTGGACCCCCCAAGATGTGACGTAAGTAAGAATTTTCAGAAATTTTCAAAAATTTTATTGACAGGCGGAAAGGCTCGGGATGCTTTACGTATCGAAAAGGTACCCATCCGATGAAAGAGCCCACGGGCTCTGCCGCAAGGCTAGTCGGATGGGTCATTTTTTTCTAGTAGTAACGTTTCGCTCCTCTCAAACTCGCTCCTGAGCTTCTCCTGGATAATTCAGCGAGAAGCAGACGAAATGCTCTTGCGGCTTCCCTGCGATGTCGGCGACCAACGGCAAGACATCCTGGGCACATGCGATCTTCACGCACTGCTTGATAAGATGCCGCCGGGCCAGCTCAAAGGCCGAGAGGATCTGACCGGCCTTTGCCAATCCCATGCCGGGCACCTCAA
>CAZXXV010000019.1:0-18280 GCA_964644725.1 uncultured bacterium | reverse complement strand
GCATCCCCCGGCCTGGAGGGGAGGCTCGCCTCACTACGAGCAAGAGGGGGATCGTAATGCCCCTGGAATTGCCATCTCGTTCGGACCATCCCAGGGGCTTCTGGGCGAGCTTGAACCACAGATAGACACCCAGGACCCCCAGGCTGTAGGTCAGTCCGTAGTACCAGAGCTTCACTCCGAACCACTCTCCCAGCAGGGGGTTGATCTGGTGGACAAAACCCCCGGTGAGCTGACTGACGCTTTCCATCGTTGTTCGCCCTCCCTTGACCTGTTTCCTTCCAGTGGGGAGCGGAGACCAGTTCCACCATACTCTGCTACTGCGGCGAGTTTCCTGGCGGCCGCCTTCCTAGGCACACGCTGTGGCCCCCCTTGTCTATCAACCGGTGCAGTGCTGGGTAATCAATCTTGGCATTGTGGCGCTTATCAACCGGGATGTGTTTGTACACCTGTATCTCGTCAATCGAGGCCCAGGCGAGCTCTTGAGCCAGGGAAGTGAGGTCCGTGTTGGCGGCGTACTCTTCGAGCTGGATGGCCAGTATGCGCCGTCCGGAACACGAGGCGACTGCGGCGTGGCGAACGCCGGGGTAGTGGCGGGCCGTGCATTCGACCATGAAGGGGTACAGCGTGCCACGTGAGTCCTCGATGCGAGCCGCGCAGCGGCCCAGCAGCCACACACGACCTCGATCGTCCAGGTATCCCGCATCGCCAGTGCGGTGCCACGACGTGCCGTCCACGGCGAACTTGGTCTCCTCGTCCCCGTGTCCATGCAAGTAGCCAGGCAGGACATGCCCCCCGCTCACCACGATCTCACCGGCCTCGCCGGGGCGCAGGCAGGCCGCGGCGAACTGCGCTCGGCTGTATGGGCCGATGGGTCTGCCCCAGTTGTTGCCCAGGATCCTGAGATGGATGGACGACACCGGCGTGCCTGTGAGCAGACCACGCCCTCCAAGCATGCCGGCAACATCGTCCCGGGCGATCTCGTGGCGTCCGACGAACGCGATGGGCTCGGCTTCCGTCGAGCCGTACACGGCAACGATGTCGGCCTGGGGAGCCACGGCCTGCAGCTTGTCCAGCAGGTCCGGAAAGACGGGAGCTCCACCGCTGAAGACCTTCTTGAGGCTCGGGAATGTCAGCCTACGCTGTATACAGTAGTTCGCCAGGGGCTCCAGAAAAGCAGGCGAAGCCACCGTTCGGGTGGGTCGGTGGACCTGGATCTGGGCCACGAGGGGAGCTGGATCAACGGCACCGGGGCGGCGGAGGTCGGCGTCAGGTATCAGGCTGGTGACGCCGGATGCCAGGTTGGCCAAGACAAAGATGGGCAGGGCAGTCAAGTCCACCTCACCAGGGGTCAGTCCCAGGCTCTGTTCCAGCGCCTGGTGTTGGGCCAGCAGGAAGCCATGGGAGCGCACCGCCGCCTTGGGATCGCCTGTGCTCCCGCTGGTGAAGGTGAGTAACGCCGGGGTCTCAGGCGGGCAAGGCTGGATCGGCTCATAGGGTGCGAGGCGGCTGGCGCGGCTCCACGGCACGGCTCCGGGGATTGACGGGCCGATACAGAACTTCACGGGGATGCGTTGCAGGGCGGGTGAGAGCAAGCGCAAGAGATGTGCCCTGGCGCTGCCGATCAGCGCTCTTGGAGCCACCAGGGCACAGCAGCGGTCGATGTGTTGTCGTCCGGTCGAAGGGTCCAGGAACATGGCGGTAAGTCCCAGCCGGAAAATCGCTGCGAGGGAGACGTACAGTTCTCCGGCCATGGGGTGAAGAACCAGCACTCGATCACCGGGGCGCAGGCCCTCTTGCAGAAGCAGGGCAGCCGCACGGCCTGCGGCGAGATCGAGATCCGCGAAGGAGAGCGTGCGGCTGCGACCGCGCCGTGTGTCGATGATGGCCGGTGTCTCGGGGCAGGTGCAGGCACGTGCGTGCAGGAGTTCGTTGATGCTCATGGTAAGTTCCGAAGCGCTTTTGCAAACAGGGCGTACCGCCGCATTGGCTGCGCATAATGGCGACTGATGTTGCGTGAGTTGTTGGTCTCGTGCATGAGGGCATGGATGGCTCGCCTGTAGCCGAGGCTCCGGGCAATCGCATGGCCTCGCGCCACCAACAGGCTACCCAATCCGGCATTGCCGCGCTCGGGCAGCACGGCGACGGTCTTGAGGATGACCGTGTCTATCACCTGTCCCCGACGGGCCTGCATCAGGTCCGGTAGCGCAAAGAGAAAGCCGATCGGGCGATCCCCTTGCTCAGCGATGAGGACCAGCTCGGGTCGGACCCACGAGAGGAGGGGGCGGTACTGGGAGATGAATTCCGATTCGTCAATCGGCGTGTAGAGGAAGTTGCTTCGGAAGCCGACCCTGGAGACACCATAGATCCGGCGCAGGCCATCCTCGACGCGCTGGGGGTCCAGCGATCGGATCCGGATCCCCTGGGCGGCCATGCGTTCGGCGACCCGTTCCATGCGAGGGTCATGGCGACTCAGGTCGGCATTGACTGCCGAGGTGTAGTGGGCCAGGGGCGTGAACCCGTTTTCGAGGAAATGCCCGGGCCAGTCGTCCGGGTTGTCGGGTTCTAGGAAAAAGACCGGCTCGCTGCCTCGCTCGGTGATGAGCCGGTAGCGCCGCCAGGTGTTCCTGTCCATGGGCCCGACGGCCAGGGTGCAGCCCTGCGCCGCCAGTTGCTCACAGGCGTGGTGCAACAGTAGGTGGGCGGCCCCCGAATCCCTGGCCGCGTAGTGGCCGAGAATCCCCAGCCGGTGGCCGGGGAGGGATGGTGTGCGACGCCACCAGAGGGAGCAGCGTCCGCGCGCCTCGCCTCTCCCGTCGGTCAGGATCCAGTGGGCGTCTGGCGCATGCTGGACCAAGTCCATGGCGGTGAGAGGCGGAAGGAGAGTCCCGTCATCCCACTGCGTCAGCTCTTCGGGATCTCGGATGGCGATCAGGCGATCCATCTTCTCCTCCTGCGACCATCACCCGTGTCGGAGGGCCTCCGCGATGGGGATGCGGGTGGCGCGCCACACAGGGGGCCAGCACCCCGCCACCGAGGTGACAGCGCAGAGGCAGAGCACCTGTAGGGCGTCGCGGAAGCCGAGCTCGATGAGGATGCGGAAGCTCCGCGTGATGCCCGGGGCGGGGGGCATAGGAACCCCGTCATGCAGCGGCCCTGCGGATAGCGCCCAGCCGGCCAGAAGGCCGATGGCACCGCCGAGCACGCCCAGCATCGCGGCCTCCAGCACATGGCCGAGGGCAATCTCCAGCCGGCTGTCGCCGTTCGCGCGCAGGGTCCCGATCTCGGCCGTCCGTTCCATGATGGTCATCGAGATCACGTTGAAGATGCCCAGGAATACCACCAGGAGGATGATGCCCCGGATGAAGCTGAACTGCGCGTTGAGCCAATCCACGGCGTGGCGGTAGTACACCTTGTCCAGCTCGTCGAAGGCGACAGCCTCCAGCTCCGGCAGTATCGTCCCTGCGGCGCGGACAAAGGTTGGCCACGCATCGAGCCCGGAGAGCCCGACGGAAATCGATTCCACCCTGTCGGTGCCTAACAGCCCCTGGGCGACGGAGAGGGGAATGCGGAACGCGCGGTTATCGAACTCCTGGGATCCCGTATGGAAAACTCCCGTGACGGTTACCCTGGCGTTTTGGGTGGGCAGCTTGCCGTCGCCGGCGACCAGCAGGATCTCCTGACCCACGTGGACACCCAGGCCCTGGGCCAACCCCTGTCCCAGGACGATCCCGTCCGGGCGGTCCCTGAAGTCCCCGCCTTCCACGTAGTTCAACTGGTCGAAGAAACGCGCTTCCCCGACGCCGTCGATCCCTTCTCCCAGCCCGGCCACACCCTGTCTGTCCGCCATCAGCATGCTGTTGATGGTGACGCGCGGGAAGAGGCCCACCACCCCCGGCAAAGCGCGGAGTCTTTCCATCACCGGCCCTGGCGCCTCGATCCACTTTTCCCACGGACGGGCGTGGGCCTGCCCGCGGTAACCCCTGACGTACAATTGGCCGTAGCCCCAGCGAGCCCGGATGGTGTTGACCCGGTACTGATTCATGAGTCCCTGGTTGAAGCCCATGAAGACGAAGAGGCCCATCGCGCCCATGCCGATGGTTGCCAGCGCATAGAGGGAGCGGAGCCGGTTCCGGAAGACGTTGCGCAGGGAAAGCCTGAACAGAAGAGCCGCATGCCTCATCCCAACACCCTCCCATCCCGGAGCCGCACGACGCGGTCGGCGGCGCCCAGGATAACGGGGTCGTGGGTGGAGAAGACGAAGGTGACGCCGCGCTCGCGGTTCAACCGCTTCATCAGCTCCATGACCGCAAGCCCCGTGGCCTGATCCAACGCCGCGGTGGGTTCATCTGCAAGCACCACATCGGCCTCGCGCACCAGGGTCCGGGCAATGGCGACCCGCTGGCGCTGGCCGCCTGACATCCTGCTGGGCCTCTGGTGCGCCTGGGCGCTGATGCCGACTGCCTCGAGCGCTTGACCGACCCGCCGGTGCGCCTCCGCGGCCGACAGTTTGGACTTCAGGAGGAAGTACTCGACGTTCTCGTAGGCGGTGAGGACGGGGATGAGATTGAAAGTCTGGAAGATGAAGCCGATGCGCTCACGCCGCAGCCGAGTGCGCTCGCCTTCGCTCAGCCGCGAGACGTCGGCGCCGTCGAAACGGATCGTGCCCTCATCCGGCGGATCGAGAAAACCTAGGATGTTGAGGAGCGTGGTCTTGCCGGAGCCGGACGGGCCAGAAATGGCCAGGAACTCGCCCTTCCCCACGTTCAGGTCCACCCCGCAGAGGGCCTGCACGTGCTGGCCGTCCAGCCGGTAGCGGTGGGAGATGCCCTGAACCTCATACAATTCCATCGCCCGAACCCTCCGTCCTGCCTGGGGTGAATCTCGATGACAACCGACTGCGTTCCGGCGGGCCCTCCTGGTTGAGAGGGATGCCGCGGCGGGCCAAAAGCGCAACGAGGGCGGCCAGAAGGACAGCGACGCCCAGACGGACGACCAGGGCAGCCACATCGAGTCCGAGGAGACTCCTGAGCAGGAGGAGAGCGACCAGGGGGATGCCCAGGTTATCCAGCCCCCCCGGAGCCATGGCTTCGAGGAGGGTGAGCAGAAGCGCCAGGGTCATGGAGATGAGGAGGTTTGCGGGCCGCCCGGCGTTCGTGAAAAGGAGTAGGGGGATATGGGCGCTCAGGAAGGCGACGGTGAAGAAAGCCACAGACCCCTCGAGGCTTTTTCTCTGCCCGGCGGTTGGATACCGCAGTGCGCCGTAGCGTTCGCCGACCAGGGCGGCGGCCGCATCGGCCAGGGAGAGGATGAGCATGGGGATGCAGAACGTCAGCGGGTCGCCTGCGGAGAGGAGATACACGAGGCCGACGGCGAGCGGAAAGTAGATCTCGCCCAAGGACTTGCGATTGACGCCGTCGATGACACCACCGCGGAGGCGCCGCAACGAACGGAAGGTCCTGAGGACAGCCAACCAAGAAGTGAACAGGGCGGCCAGCAGCACCACTGGCCAGGGGGAAGAGAACAGCCAAGGGAAGGAGAGCGTGAGGAGTCCCATTCCCAGGTGGAGGCACTTGCGCACAAGCTCTGGATCCGGCGAGCGCGACCGCCGATACGCCTCCAACCCGAGCATCAGCATCCCATAGATGGCCAGCACCAGGCCCATGCCGATCCATGGGTTGACCATCAGACGATCTCCTCCACGATGAAGTCGCGGTAAAAGAATGCCTTGTCCTGCTGGTGCAGGCGGCGGGCAAAGGCGGTCATTGGCCGGAGCCGGCCTCCCATGTCGGCCGGCCGGCGGCGTTCGGCGAGCAGGTTCCAGTAGGCCAACCGGCCGCCGCATCGTCCGGCACGTACCAGATGTTCCAGCACGCGGTGGTAGTTGCCCCATGACATGTACTCGAAGATGTCGCTGAGGTTGAACCGGTCGATCTTGCCTTCCGGGAACGTCTCCAGGAACTCCTCCAGGGAGCAACAGTGGTACTCGAGCCGATCGAGATGGGTGCGGATCAGCTCGAAATTCTCCGGCCGAAGGGCGTAGGGAAGGGCGGTGAGGTGTCGACCCGTCAGGATCCACTGCAGGTATGGGTTCTCCGCCGGGTTCAGCGTTGTCAGGGCATGACGGGTCCTTTCCAGGATGGGCCCAGCCACGCCCCCCTCGACGTACCGGAAGAATCCGGGGTCGCGCCCCAGGCGTGCCATGACGAAGCGGGAGAAGAAGATCCGGAAGAGGAGCCTCCAGCGCCGACTATTCCACTCCACATCGTAGAACGCCTCTCGCATCTGCCGCGGGCCGCCCCGGAGCAGGCGTTCGACGCGCTCCCTCGGGTGGAGGAGCGGCAGGAGGCGGGAGCGGAAGAGGGCGAAGTACCGCTCGAACCTCCCGGCGCCCCCGATGCCCCGCACGACCTTAACGGGCTGGGCGTCCCAGAATCTGCGGGCCCCGGGCGAAAGCAGGACGCGGCAGCGTCGGTACAGATCCTCCCGATGCGTTCCCGGCAGGGACCCCATGAACTGCAGCAATTCCTGATGGCTCAGCTCGCGGTACGCGGCGATGCGGAGTTCGAGGCAGGCGATCTGCGCCGGGCTCAGGTCCAAGGCAATGACCCGGGCCGGGTGGCGACTGAGCAGGGCCAGTGTGTTGTCGCCGGCCGAGGCAATGGACAGGCACACATGGCCGGGCCGGACGTCCAGGGCCTCCAGCAGGATGTCAGCGTCCTCCCAGCATTGGGCGTAGCGGAGCCGCGAGAAGTCGGACCGCGCGGCGGCCTCACTTTGCATCGCGCACCTCCGCCGGGGGGTGCACCCGGCGCACCTCGCCGCTGGCACCGTCCAGTTCCACCCAATCGCCGTCCTGTAGCCAGCGGGTGACGCCGGGGATCGAAATGACGGCCGGAATGGCTAATTCTCGCGCTACGATTGCCGAGTGGGAGAGCAGGCTGCCGCGTTCCACCAGGAGGCCGGCGGCCGACGGGAACAGCGTGACCCAACCGGGATCGGTCCGCTCGGCGACGAGGATCTCCCCGCTCCGGATCGCGGCGTTCCGGGGATCGAGAACCACGCGCACCGGTCCCCGCACGATCCCCCGACAGCAGCCGATGCCCTTGCGCCGGTCTCCGTCCGACCCCACGGTCCCCTGGCCGTTCCGCCAGAAGAAATTGCCGACGTGGACGATGCCCCGGGTCTCGAACCGATCGGGGGGCGCCGCCAATTCTCGGTAGCCTTCGTACTCCGCCTTGCGCAGGGCCACCAGGCCCTTGAGGTTGGTGCTCGTGCCGGTGCCATCCACGACCCCCAGGATCTCGTCCACCTCCAGAGAGAAGATATCCCGGGGCTCCTCCAGCAGACCGAGCTCCCGGAAGCGGCGACCGAATTCCAGGAAAATCCTGCGCACGCGGCCGAACACCCGGGTGCGCTCGAACCGAAGGTTCTCCCGGTCGCGGACCCGTATGCGGGCATGGCCGAGGACCCAATTGAAGAACAGGCGGCGCACTGGCCGGCCAGTCAGGCCCTCCCGCAGACGCTGCTCGGCTCGAAGGCGCAGATCCCCTGCGTTCCCGGGACGGGGCAGGCTCTCCGACGAGCGGGCGGAGCGCGCAAGATGCCCGAGGGGGTGCAGCAGCATGAGCGGGTCATCGTAAAGCGTAGGGCTTTCCAGCTTCAGCTCCTCCAGGCAGCGGTCCCCGAACTTTTCTAGGTAGTCCCGGTATCGCTCCTTGAACGAGGGAACGTGTTCCATCTCTCGCAGGATGGCGTCGAGGGAACCGTCGCAGAGCAGCGCCACGAAGCCCGGATTCTCCGCCGCGATCAGCGCCATCTCCCGCATCCGGCCCGCCGGCTCGGCGCTGATCATCCCACCCCCGCCGGCGATCAGATCGTTGGCCAAGCTCCCCGCGGTATCGCCAGACCAGCGTTCGGCAAGCCGCCGCAGCACGCCGTGGAAGATCATAGCGAAGAAGTCATTAATCAGAGGGGCATCCCAGTGGGTGAGGAGTTGCCGCTCCAGACGGTGGTAGTGCGCAGCGAGCTCGTCCGGGCGCATGTCTTCGAGCGTCGGATTCACAGGAGCCAGGCTGCTGTCCAGCCGCCGGTGGAAGGATCGTATCCGGCGCGACAGGAGGATGTGGTTGACAATCAGCCCAATGAGAGTGACGAGCATACGGAAGCTGTCTCTGAGGCGCTCGCACCAGTTTGCGCGGTCAAGTTCGAGCAGGACATCCGCCGGCAGGCCTTCTCTGACCCCCATCATCTGCTCCATGAACTGGCGATTGACGGTGAAGCCTGGCAGCATGGCCAGGACCTGGTACCAGCTCAGCAGGTTGTAGTAGACCCGGCCGCGGATCAGGCCCAGCATCCGGCGGAAGGTGTCCTCGTGCGCAACGATGGTAGCGGCAGTTACGCCCATGAAGCGGCAGAACTGGCGATAGACCTCTTCGTAGGCACGCCGGGCGAAAGAAAACGTCAAAGGCGTGGTGACGCCGGCGTAGCTTTCGGCGATGTTGCTGTTGTCCCAAAGGTTGAGAATGCCATCCGGATCGGCCATCCCGGAAAGGGACGTGATGGGGCGCGATTGAAGGAGGTACAGGCACCCATCCTCGATGGCCCACTCGATGTCCTGGGGGCAGCCGAAATGCCTTCCCGCTTGGCGCACCAACTCCGCCACCTCCCGAATTTCATCATCCGTGAGGGCTGGTCGCGTTGCCTCCTCCTCGGGAACCTTCACATTGCCGAGACCTTCGGCACTGTCGGGAGCGTAGCGGTGGGCGAGCCGCTTGTCGGCGATGTCACGATTGAGGATGCGGCCCTCTCGGTCCACGTGATACGTGTCGGCGCTGCCCTCGCCGGATACCAGCGCGGTGCCGAGGCCGTAGGTTGCTGCGACGACGGCGACGCTACGCCGGCCGGTGACCGGATCCGCACCGAAGGCCACGCCAGAACGACTCGCATTCACCATCCGCTGGATCAGCACGGCGGGCGGAGAGGGCGGCTGGTTCAGACCCTGCTGTCGCCGGTAGGCGAGGACCCGCTCGCTGAAGGCGGAGCACCATACCGCAGCAACCTTGTTCTCAACCTCCGAGGGATGGACGAAGAGGAAGCTGTCGAGCTGCCCAGCGAAGGAGTGTCGGGCGCCATCCTCATCACAGGCCGAAGAGCGGACCGCCACCTTTTCGCCGCTGGGGCAGAGCCGCGCGAGGCCGACTGCCAGTTCAAAGGCTGGCTGGGGGCCTGGGGTAAGACCCTCGAGGAGTGCAAGTACAGAGGCAGAGTCCGTTGCGGCTTCCAGGGCCTGACGATTCGCCTCAGTCAGGCTGGCGTAGAGGGCCTCGGGAGTGAGGGCGAACCACGCCGGGATGGGCAGGCCGATTCGCTGTAGTACCGCAAGGGCTGCGGCCTTGCCTCCGATCAGTTCAGCAGCCGAGGAATCCCCGGGGCGAACGATGTAGCGCATGCGACACTACCTTCAGACACGCAGGAGCAAGGGAACTGCCCCCAGCCCGAGATAGGTGAGCAAGGTCCACAGACCGGCCATGGGTTCGAACAGCATTGCCTGCCTTCTTCCAGGCTGCCGGAGGAAACGCCACGCAATGACCGTCGCGGTGGTCAGGAGCACGACCAGGAGTCCGGCAACAGGTGCGGCGACGCCAATCCGATGCGCCGCCAGAACGGCCGCACCGGCCGCGAGAAGCATCGCGCCCATCCAGGCCAGCGTCGCGTTCCTGCATCCCCAGAGAGACGTGTAGGTTTCCACCCCGTGCTCCTCGTCCTCAGGCGCGCGGATCTTGCGTCCGATCTCAATGACAACCCCACTGAAGAAACTCACCACCAGGAACCAGGTGAGACCGTCCGGCGGCGGGGCACCGGCCGCCCGCCACTCGCAGGCTGTCGCATAGAGATCGATCAGGGGCATGATCAGCATATGAGTCCAGAGATAGGTGAACGGCCGCGCCTTGAGCCATTCGCGGACGAAGAATTCCTTGGTCATGAGGCCCAGGTAGAGCCAGACCGGGATAAGCAACAACATCATGGAGGGGCCCAGCCACAGGGCCAGTCCCAACTGGATGAGCGTACCCATGACCCCCATGACGCCCAGTTCGCGCAGGGTCACTAGGCCGCGCGGGACCGGACGGTGGGGGCGGTAGCGAGCATCTTCCTTGTGGTCCTTGAACTCGTCGGCAATACGCAGTTGCAGAAAGAACAGGAAGGCAGTAACGAAGGCTACGAACACCGAACCAGCCGCTGGGAGAGTTAACCGGTTGCGGAGTAGCGACGAGTAGCTGACAGCGGAGAAGCTGAACGCCGCGATCAGCGGCCCGTGGGCTAGGACCGGGAAGCGTTCGCGCTGATAGATGTGCCACCGATTAGCCACGACCGGCCTCCTCCGTGTCTTCCTGGTGCGTCTTTCCACGGGCAAGACGCTGATGTGCGTGGGCAAACTCGCCTGCGCACAGGGCGCCGGTGATGGACAGTTCGCCAGCTAGACAGAGGCCAGCACAGACCTCGGCCAGGGCCGCAGCCTTTCCGGGGCCTGCCAGACCCAGGATGTCAAGGCACGCCTGCTGACAGGGCAGGCCCGTGCCGCCTCCGACAGTCCCGACCGTAAGATTGGGAAGGGTCACGGCCGCATACAACTCGCCCCTCGGAGCCATCTCGAAGCGGGTGACCCCGACGGCCGACTCCGCCACGCAGGCCACGTCCTGCCCGCAGGCCAGGTAGAGCGCGGCGAGGCCATTGGCGTAATGGCCCTGGATGCCTAGCGTGCCGCTCAGGACACCCCCGATTGCGGACATGCGCCAGTAATTCACGATGTGGTCCGGCGTCGTGTGCAGACGTCTCCCCACCAGATCCCCGGGGAGGGTCACCTCGGCGGTGACCTTCTTGCCGCGGACCGACAGGAAGGACTGAGCGCTGGCCTTCTTGTCGCCGGACAGGTTGGCTTCGATGAAGTAATAGCGTGGCGGGACCGGGGCGTGGGCCGCGATGTACGCGCAAATTGCCTCCGTCGCGATGGTGACCATGTTCTGGCCAGACGCATCGCCGGTGGTGAACTCGAAATTCAGGTAGACATGGTTGCCCTCGACCGTGATCCGCATGTCGATGAGCTTTCCGTGCCGGGTCGTGGCCTCGGCCTCATGTCGAAATTCGTCCACGTGAGATAGTGCCCACACGAGGAACAGGCCAACCTCCCGCAGGTTGTTGAAGGCGAAGCCGGGCGCGCGACTGATTCCTTCGCTGAGGAGCATCGCCGTGCACCCGCCAGCCTCACTGATGAGCTGCGCGCCACGGTTGTACGACGCGACGAGGGCGGCCTCGGTGGTGGCCAGCGGGATGTAGTAATCACCCTGGGCGAACAGGCCGTTCACCCGCAGGGGTCCTGCCACGCCGATGGGAACCTTGAGGCTCCCGATGAAGTTTTCGATGTTGTGCTGGTATCGCTCCATCTCGGCCAAGGTCAGGGCGTCGGCGAGAGCCTCCCGGCTCTCCGGCCGGGCGGTCAGCACCTGCCAGCATTGGTGCACGGTTTCCATTGTCGGCTGGGACGCCCGAGGCAGCTTTCGGGAGGGGTTCTCCCGCTTCGGCTCCAGTCGTTTGATCAACTCATCCCGGGTGCGAGTCCGGAACAACTGCTCCAGATAGCTGCGGGCTCGGCAATGATTGGCGGCCATGCCTTCCTGCCCCCTGGGCCGGTGAGGCCCCTCCGGGATCGGCCCTCTTCTAGCCCCTGGCCGACCCGGTCGCCTGAGCATAGGCGAATCGGCGGACCCGCTCGTCCAGGGCGTATTCCACAAGCGTCCAGAGGTCATCCAGGTAGCGGCCGCCCTGGGTCACGGCGAGCGTTGCGATCCGCCGTGCGTCTGCCATGGAAACTCTTCCAACGTCCCAGCCCGTATTCACGGCACTCTCCTCACATGCGGCCTGACTGAACGACCTGATCATGCCGTATGGCTAGGCAAAACGGGTGCCAGGAAACGGGCCGGAAGAACGCTGCCGGGGCGATTGTGGATGTGTGGAATTCTAAAGGCGTGCGGCCTATGGTAGAGCGAGGGGTTGACTGGCAGGGTGAAAGGAGATGTCTATCGAGCTAGGCGGTCCATCGTGAGCACTGCCCACCGGACTAAGCGGTGCTCACATGTCACGTCCTGTCCACAACGAGAATTCCATGGAGAATGGTCCGGGGCGGCAAGAGGGCTGCCGCCAAGCCGAGGTGTTACCCTTGCAGGAATCCAATTGCGCGGCGCGTCACACGCCTTTGGGACGATAGCTACGACGGGAGGTCGCCCAGTTACTGTTTGGGCAAGCTCGAAAACCACATGTAGCCGTCATACCGGTCCTGGTCGAAATAGACAAACAGGAAGATCCGGCGCGCGTCCTTCAGATCGCCCTCCTCGTAGTAGTATGACCACATCGTCCTGGGCTTGGGGTCAATCGGCAGCATGGCTTTGCCAGTCCCGAACGGCTGGCCTAGTGCCGCCAGAACGTCGGCGCGCGTGGACTCTCCCACGCGCAGGGCGGTTTCCAGGAGGTCGGTATTTGGCCGGTTGCCGATGCGCATTCGAATATCGCAGCCTAAGGCGATGGGAGAGAACAGCAGCAGGTAGAGCACTCCGAGCTTCACAAACTGGGAGAGTCCCCTTCGCGGGCCACAATAACGATCGGCTCTCACCCAAGAATCTTTCCCAGATATTGCCATGGCCAATTTCCTCCTCGTCTTGTGGAGAAGAGTCTCCATGCTCACGAAACCCCTTGAGCCGGAGCGTTAGCGTGGCATTTCACTCCACTCTCTCGAGTAATGCGGCTGAGGAAAACCAGAGGTAGCACTTATCGCGGACGATCTCTTGCTCGGTACCAAAAGATCCGGGGACCGAACCCAGGCACAGAGGGTCGCACCCCATAGTGACGGGCCTGCCCATGCATGATAGGGCTGGAGGATGGAGTAGGCCCCTGTGGGTGGCGATTGAAATGAGCCCTTCCTTGCCAACCCGACGCCAATGATCCCCCATTTACTCTGGGTTCGTGGCGCCCTGAAGACCCAGCGTCAGCGCAGGAAAATAAGTGATGAGCAGCACCACGACGAGGAGCACCAGGAGGAACGGGAGCACATTCCGGTACACCTGGATTAGGGGTTTGTCGAAGCGATAGGAGGCCAGGAAAAGGTTCATGCCCACCGGGGGCGTCAGATAGCCAAGTTCTAGGTTAGCCAGAAAGATCATCCCGAGGTGAAGTGGGTCTATCCCGAACACCTGGCTGATCGGCAGAATCAGGGGCACCACCACGACGATTGCCGAGAAGATGTCCATGAGGCAGCCGACGATCAGTAGAAAGCCGTTCAACCCAAGGAGGAATAGCGTCCTCGAATGGATGTGTGACTGCACCCACATTGCCGCCTTCGCCGGCACCTCCGCGTCCACCAGGTAGTTCGTGAGCCCCATCGCCGCACCGAGGATGATGAACACGCCGCCCACCAGCGTCACACACTTGACGAAGACGCGGGGTAGGTCCCGCGTGGGGTGGAGGTCGCGGTAGATCATCGTCTCGACGACCAAGGCATAGACGACGGTCATCGCCGCCGCCTCTATCAGCGTGCAGAACCCGCCGAAGATCCCCACCAGCGCGATCACCGGAAGGAGGATTTCCCACTTGGATTCCCAAAGAGCCGCCGCGGCCTCTCGCGTATCAAAGCGGGGGCGCGGAGTCTTCGAGCGAACGCCTTCCCGAATGCCGAAGATGCAGACCGCGGCGATCATGAGGATCCCCGGCAGGATCCCTGCCTTGAAGAGGTCAGGGATCGGGATATGTGCCACAACGCCGTACAGGATCACCGGGAGGCTTGGCGGGAACAGAAGGCCGATGGACCCGGTGGCGGTGAGGAGGCCGACTGAGAACCTCTCCAGGTAGCCACTCTGGAGGAGCACTGGCAACAGCAGGCCCCCGAGAGCGAGGATCGTCACACCGGAGGCGCCGGTGAAGGTCGTGAAGAAGGCGCAAACAAGTGTGGCAGCAATCGGCAGCCCCCCCGGCATCCAGCCGAAGAGAGCGCGGAAGAGGCGCACGAGTCGCTGACTGCCCCTTCCTTCGGCGAGGATGTATCCGGCAAGGGTGAAGAGTGGGATGGTCGGGATCGAAGGGGAGACAATGATTCGGTAGGTTTCCACCGGAATAGAGGCCACGCGGACCCCTTCGGCCACGAAGAGCAGAAGCGCCGTGCCCCCCAGCACGACGAAGACGGGCGCGCCCAGGATCGCCGTGACGATGAGGCTTGCGAGCGCCGGCCAGAGCAGCCGGGGAGCGTCCGGGGCCAACAGGAATCCGGTGGCCCACGCCGCCGGGATGCCGAGGAGGGCAAGGCCGCGCGCTCTCCAGCCCCCCGCCTGGGCGATGAACCTCAGCGCGATCATGGCAAAGGCGATCGGGAGGATCAGTTCCACGGTCCAGATCGGCAGAAGGCCAGCGATGCGACTCGGGGACTCCGCCTCAGCGCGCACGAACTGTAGGCTGGCCCAGAACAGCCCCGACGCAACGGCGGTCGAGACCGCGGCCGCGAAGGCGGCGGCGGCCCTCTGGAGATGCCGTGGAAGAAAGGCGACGCCGGTAGACAGCGTGAGATGACTATGCTGACGCGAGGCGACCATTGCTCCCAGAAAGCCGACCCATAGCGTGAGATGTTGGACGTAGCCGGAAGAACCGGGGATCCCTGTGTTGAAGAAGGTTCTGAGGGCCAACTCCAGGACCGGCAAGATCCCCATCGCGAGGAGGGCGGTCGCCGTGAGGCTATCCTCACCTCTGGCTGCCAACGCACTGATTCGCGCGAGCTTCCCCGGTGTCTCCATGCTACTTGCCTTTCTGGGAGGCCCGGTACTCGTCCCGGAGCCTTTCCACCTCGGCGACCGCCTCGGCAGGGACGATCTTCGCTGTAAGCTTCGGGTAGTGGGCGCGGGCGGTTTGCTCCCAGTACGTGACGACGTCTGCCGGAACGGAGTGGACCACCAGACCGTGCTTTTTCATCACCGCGACCGCGTTGTCATCGAGCTTGCGGGTCTCCCGACGAAGCTGCGCGCTGGTCTCGCGAGCGGACTTGAGGAGCGCCGGTTTGACGTCGTCGGGAATTTCCTGCCACTTCTTGGTTGAGATGACCGTCGCCCCCACCAGGGGAGCCCACTTCAGGTCGGTCATGTGTTTCGCCAGGCCGAACCACTGGAACGAGAGCGCCGCGAGCGGGGTCGTCGAAAAGGCGTTGATCAGGCCGGACTGGAGGCCCATGAGAATGTCAGTTGCGGCGAGTTCGACTGGGTGGTACCCGGCGTCCTTCCAGACTTCGGTGAAGGCGGGCTGGCCGGACCAGGAGAAAAGCCTCAAGGGCTTCAGGTCTTCGGGTCGCACCACCGGCTTCTGCGCGAAGAAATGCACCCAGCCGGCCTCTCCCCAGTTCAGCACCTTGAAGCCTTTCGCCTCGAGGAGTGCCTCCAGCTTTGGCGCAATGCGGTCCCGCACGTGGTCAAGCTCCTCATCGGAAGCCAGCATGGTCGGCATCATGAGGGCCTGGATCTCGGGGATGATCTCGTACAGGCCCTGCCCGGACAGGGCGGCGGCGTGGAGCTGTCCGACCCGCATCTTCCGGACCATGTCAGGGTCGTCGCCGGCGACGCCGCCTGGGTAAATCCGGAACTGGATCTTTCCGCCGGTCGCCGTCTTCCAGGTTTCCGCCATATCCCGGATGGCGTTGTACCAGGGGGACCCCTCCGGCGCCAGGGTGCCGAGCTTGATCGTCTGCGCCGAAGCAGGGGGGCCGACGGGGAGGAGGGCGAACGCGATCACGATGACAACGACGAGCGGTTTCATGGTGTCTCCTCCATGTGATTTGCCTCGACGAAGAGATCAGGAATGCGGGTCTCAAGCCAGAGAGCCCGGCGCCTGGCGATTGTGTTCGCAAGACGGAGGTGTGGAACCTCATCTGGATTCACCGCCATGGCAGCGGCGAGTAATGCTCGGAACTCGGCGAGGTTCTGTTCCTGAATAGTCACCGCTTCTGCCAGAGCCAGGTGAACTGAAGCCCGCTGTCCGCGGGAGATCTCGAGCGCGCGGCGGTAATGCTCGCGTGCCAGGCGGGCGCTGCCCCCTGGACGGCCTGCCTCATAGGAGATGAAGAACTCGTGGGCCGCGCCGAGGTCATAGTTTTCATCGAGTTCCAGCACGCGGCCAACCAGGGCACCCGCCATTGGCAGCTCCGCGATCAGATCGAGGTCGTCCTTGGCGGCTGTGAGAGCCCCCGCCCAGGAGGCGCCGGCCCAGTACAGGAACGGGACGTCATCCTTCGTTGTCAAAGAGAGGACGGATTCGGGGTCTGCCTTGAGCCTGGCAGCGAAGCCGGGACGCGACGCCTCCAGCGCGCGGAGTGCGTAGTCCCGGCCACGGCGATACAACTTGTGGGCTCTACCCCGCAGCTCTCGGGCCCGGGGGAGATCGGTCGCGTCGAGAGGCTCGGCATCGTCCTGGACGAGGTACGCGTATGCTGTGAAACCGCTCGCGGCGGACAGCAGGAGCCCACGATGTTTCGGCGACACGGCCAGCAGGCTCTCATATGTCTTCAGACCGAACGGGATGGCCTCCCGGATCAGCTCGGGGTCGTCATCTGAGGTGTATACTCCACCACTTCCGGCGAGTGCATTCCCGAGGACGTTTACAGCCGTCCGCTTGAGTGAGCAGCCCGGGAAGAATGAGGCCGTCAGTCCAATGAACGCTAAGGCGAGGGCCGGCGTCGCCAACAATCTGCTACATGTCGTGCGGTCCATCATCTCTACCCTCCTTCAACAAGGGTCATCGGATGACCCTCCCGCTATCGCATTCGTTGGACAACCTGTCGAGCATCCTTTATGAGGGCGTGCGCCAAGCAGAGAAGGCCGGCGATGGCCGCCAGATACAGCGTGAGGGATCGCCACAGCAGGTTGTAGTACGGCGCAAAACCGGCAGGCACGATCCGGTCCATGATTGACAGGGAGGCAGCTTCGGTCAGGCCTGCGCCTCCCGGCGTGGGCGCGAAGAAAACCAGGAAGATGAGGGCCATCTGCGCCTCGATGACTTGACGAAATGTCGAGGTGTTGATCCCGAAAAACCGAAGGCAGAGGTAGGGCATGAGCGCACGCGAGAACAGGAAGAGCAGGCTCAGCAGGCAGACCCATACGAACGTGCCTTTTCCCTTCCGGAGAAATCGCCGCACGTCGTCCCGGTATGTGTAGATAATGTCAAGCAGTCTTGCGGTCAAATGGTCCAGGCGGTCCGCGGCGGAACCCATCCGTTCATCGTCGGGTAGCTGGCAATGGGGGAGAGGACGGCATTTCCCCCGTGTCCGGCGGACGACTCGGGAGAGCTCCAAGAGCACGACCCGGAACAGGCCAGGCCAGATTGCCGCCAGAACCATGGCCGTGCTGATGGAGAGGATGGTCCAGGCTGCGGCGGCGAAGAGCGGGCCAGTGTGAGCGAGGCCGGAAACCAGCAAAGAGTACAATCCCATGCAGAGCAGGCCCACCATGGTCCCCACAAATGACAGGAGGCAAACCGTCAGTGCCGTCCCGACGCTCGCCCCGCCACGGCTCAGGAGGTAGATCTCACCTGGTCCGCCGCCCGACTGCGACGGGGTCAGCATGGCGATCGCCACATTCGCCCACTCGGCTCTGAAGCAGGTCCACAGTCCTACCCCTGGCTGAAGGACACGACAGATCAGCCAGACCCGCAACCCGGATGCCACGGTTTCGACCGGCAGGCAGACCAAGATCAGCAAGAGGTAGCCCCATTGAAGCTGGTCCCACCGCGGTGCCTGGTCACCGACTTGGATGAGGTGGAATTGGTACCACAAGATGCCGACCGTGAGCAGACCGAAACCAAGACCGCCGGCAAGGAGCTTGCCGAAGCCGATGCCACGGAGTGCAGCAGAGCCTAGGTCGTTGCTGGCCGTGTCCTGATAACTTCGCTTGGATCTCTCAGCCTCGCAGAGTGCAGACGGCATCGTGATCCCCTTCCTCGTCCTGTCGATTGTGGGCGGCCTACGCATCAGCATGCCGTGAGGTAGAGCAAGCCGAATGCCAGTGGAAGGAGGTGGGCCGAGGTCCGAGCGGGGATCGCGTATGTTCTGAATTTCAAAAGGTGCGCAATATGTTGAGGAGGGCTTCCGGATCGGAGAGATGCGCGAGAGTGCCTAAAGGCCTAGGCGGTGCAGCCGGGGAAAGCGCCTAATTGAAGCGCAGTGGGGGAGGCCGATCCTACCCGAGCAGATCGACGCGTCCCTGAAGAA
>CAZXXV010000018.1:0-18382 GCA_964644725.1 uncultured bacterium | reverse complement strand
CGGATCACGCTTGCCCTGGCCACGATCCTCAAACCTCGGCTGATTCTCGCGGACGAGCCGACGACCGCACTCGATGTCGTCGTCCAACGCGGCGTGGTTCAACTCTTGAAGAGGATCCACGCGGAGCAGAAGAATACCCTCATCCTGGTGACCCATGACCTGGCCGTGCACGCGAACCTGGCCGACCGGCTGGCCATCATGTACGCCGGAAAGATCGTCGAGGAGGCCCCGACCGCCGAGTTGTTCGGCAACCCCCTGCATCCCTACACCAGTTACCTCATCAGGTCGCTTCCTCGCATCGGCGACAAAGCGTACAAGGTGAGCGCGCCGGGCGCCCCGCCCTCGCTTGCCAACCTGCCCGAGGGGTGCAGATTCCACCCGCGGTGCCCCCACGCGATGGACGCGTGCAGGACGGAAGAGCCCGAGCTGTTGGACGTGGCCTCCGGGCATAACGTGGCGTGCTTTCTACACGGGCGGGCGCGACGTGGATAGCGGTGACTCGACACTTCTATCGGTCAACCAGTTGACCAAGAGGTTCATCCTCGGCGGCGGCCTCTCCCGGGTGCGGCTTGTCGCTGTCAGCAAGGCCTCGTTCCAGATGGGAGTCGCTGGGCCGGAGATCTTCACTCTGGCCGGAGAAAGCGGAAGCGGAAAGACCACCCTGGCGCGTATGGTCCTGGGCTTCATCGAGCCGACCTCGGGCCGCATTCTGCACAAGGGCAGGGACGTCACCAGAATACGCGGCCGGGCGAACCGCCTAGAGTTCATGAAGGACGTGCAAGGCATCTTCCAGGATCCCTTCGATACATTCAATCCGCTCAAACGGATCGAGACCTATCTCCGCGAGACGGCGCTGAACTACTCGATCGCGGCGACCCGCAGCGAGGCGGAGCGCGTGGTGGGCGACGCCCTGGCTGCAGTGGGGCTCTCGCTGCAAGAGATCAAGGGTCGGTATCCCCACGAGCTCTCCGGCGGCCAGGCTCAGAGAACTTCGGTGGCACGAGCCCTCATCACCCATCCGTCGCTCCTGGTCGCCGACGAGCCGGTGTCGATGGTCGACGCCAGCTTGCGGATGTCGATCGTCAACCTGTTCCGGAAGTTCAAGGAAGAGCGGGGCATCAGCGTCTTGTACATCACCCACGATCTGGCCACCGCCTACTACGTCAGCGACCGGATCGCGGTGATGTTGCGGGGCACGATCATCGAAATCGGCAGCGTCGACCAGGTGCTGCGCGAGCCACTCCATCCGTACACCAGGTTGCTCAAAGACTCCGTGCCCGAGCCGGATCCGCGCGGCAAGTGGACGGAGGAGATCGCGCTGGGCGCCCTCGAGATCAAGGAGTATGCGCAGTCAGGGTGCAAGTTCGCGGGCAGGTGCCCCCGCGAGATTGCGGTCTGCCGTGGTACAGAGCCTCCTGAAGTCGAGATGAACGGCAGAATCGTCAAGTGTCACCTGTACCAGTAGGCTGAGTCGGCGGCGAGCCCGGGCCCCGGCTCAAGAAGCACGCGGCTCGGCCCGCGTGATCGGTCCCGCCGGCTGGCCCTCCGCGCCCGCGAAAGGCTGGTGCGTTGCCGGGAGCACCGGGAGGAAAATATGACCAGCGAAACCCCCACACCGACATACCTTGATATGACTCGGCCGATTGACGAACGCGTGCGCGATCTGATTTCGCGCATGACACTGGCGGAAAAGATCAGCCAGATGAATCATCCCGCTGCGGCGATTCCACGCTTGGGCATGCCGGCATACAATTATTGGAACGAAGCCTTGCACGGCGTGGCGCGCAATGGTCGCGCAACCGTGTTCCCGCAAGCCATCGGCATGGCGGCGACCTGGGACACCGACCTGGTGCACCGCATTGCTTCTGCCATCGGGGACGAGGGACGCGCCAAATATCATGAGACGCTGCGGCGCAACGGCGAAACCGGGTGGTATCAAGGGCTCACCTACTGGTCGCCCAATGTCAATATTTTTCGCGACCCGCGTTGGGGACGCGGACAGGAAACCTGGGGTGAAGACCCATGCCTCACCGGCGAGATGGGTGCGGCATTCGTGCGCGGCCTGCAGGTCGGAGATTCCCATCCGAGGAGCCATCCCCCGAGGTATTTGAAAGCGGCCGCGTGCGCGAAACACTTTGCGGTTCACAGCGGTCCCGAGAAGGATCGCCACGTGTTCAACGCGCGCGTCTCGCCGCGCGATTTGCATACCACCTATTTGCCGGCGTTCAAAAAACTCGTGACCGAGGCGAACGTCGAAGCGGTGATGGGTGCATACAATCGCACGAACGATGAGCCGTGCTGCGCGAGCCAATTGCTGTTGGTGGACCTTCTGCGTGGGGAATGGCAGTTTGAGGGACACGTCGTTTCGGACTGCGGCGCGTTGAGTGACCTTCACCAGAACCACAAGGTCACCCGGAATGCGGCAGAAAGCGCGGCGCTTGCGCTCATGAAAGGTTGTGATCTCGGCTGCGATTGCGTGTACGATGAACTTGGCAAAGCCATCGCGCGCGGCTTGATTACGGAAGCCGACATTGACCGCTCGCTCGCGCGCACGCTCACAACACGTTTCAAGCTGGGTATGTTCGATCCGCCAGAGAACGTGCCTTTTTCTTCGACGCCATTGAGCGTCGTCGGTTGCGCGGCGCACCGGGCACTGGCATACGAGGCGGCGGTGAAGTCCATCGTGCTTCTGAAAAACAGGGACAGCATCCTCCCGATCAACGCTGACGTGCGCCGCATCACTGTCGTCGGTCCGAATGCATCGAACCTCGATGTTCTGCTCGGCAACTATTGCGGGCTCAACGATTCGATGCGCACTCTGCTCGAAGGCATCGTCAGCCGCGTGCCCGAAGGCATCAACGTGGAATACCGTCCCGGTTGCGCGCTGAATCAGCCCACCACAAATCCCCTGGATCGGACGGTGATGAAGGCAGCTCAGGCCGACGTCACGATTGCGTGCATGGGACTGTCGCCGTGGATGGAAGGCGAGGAGGGCGATGCAATTTTAGCAGTGGGAGGTGATCGTTCTGACATCACGCTGCCTCCGAATCAGGTCGAGTTCGTCAAGCGATTGGTCGCGGCGGGCGCGAACGTCGTGCTGGTCTTGACCGGTGGCAGTCCGATTGCGCTCGGCGAATTGGCAGACATGGTGGATGCCATTGTGTTCGTCTGGTATCCGGGACAAGAAGGCGGCAATGCGGTTGCCGATGTTCTCTTCGGCAAGGTTGCGCCATCGGGGAAATTGCCATTGACGTTCCCGGAATCCATCGCTCAGTTGCCGCCGTTCGAGGACTATAGCATGGCGGGACGCACCTATCGCTATTCAACCGTCGAGCCGCTGTACCCATTCGGTTTTGGTCTCAGTTGCACGCGATTCGCTTATGGCGATTTGCAGTTCGCACGCGAAACAATATGTGCCGGTGATACGCTGCCGTTTCGAGTTATGCTGACCAACACAGGCACAGTCGAAGCGGATGAAGTGGTGCAAATCTATTTGAGCGATCTCGTCTCGTCGGTACCGGGACCGCTGTGCAATCTCATCGGTTTCCAACGCGTGCGAGTTGCGCCGGGCGAAAGCAAGCCGCTGGAGTTCACGGTGACGCCGGGGATGATGATGCTCGTGGATGACGAAGGGAAACAGAGACTCGAGCCGGGGCAATTTCGTGTGACGGTGGGAGGATGTTCGCCGAGCGCACGCGGCGTGGCGTTGGGTGCACCGGAGCCAGTGAGCAGAGTATTCACTGTCACTCCGCGCACGGAGAGGAAAGCGTAATAGAATTGGGTGCGGAGAAGCACCCAAATAATTCGGGACGTTGTAATTCGGGACGTTGTTGACTCAGTGGACTTATGGCCGTTCGGCTCTCACGACTGCCTGCGCACTCGCCAACGTGAAAAGCCCTAGCCACCACGCTGCCTCAGCGATGGAGAATCTGAGCTGCATCACGCGGAATGTCGCCAGGTGACCGCGCGCACCTCGTGGGCGTTGATCTGCTCGCTCGCGTCCCCTGTTCTCCGTCGCACAGGAACCGCGATGAGAGTTATTCCACTCCATCAACAACGTCCCGCATTACGAGCGAAAATAACCAAAAACACCTACCCGGTCAACAAGAGACGGGAGCCTCGTTCTCAGCTCATCTGCCGCTCACCCGGGCATCTTGGGAGAAGAAATAGGCATTCCGCAGACCATTGGGGCGTGCGCACCAATCCCTGCTGTCGCCACACGGTATGGCGAGGAGGGCGAGTGACGCGGGTCGCTCCCTTGCCCTTGGCCGGCTCGAAAGCCCGTAGGGCCAGCCTCAGGCGGGTGTCTTATCCCTTCTCCGCGAGCGTGGGTTCGGACGGCGTGAATCCAGAGCTTGGTCTACGGTTGAATCTTCGTGCCAAGCACGTCCAGGAATTTCGCCAACCACGCGGGATGTGCCGGCCAGGCGGGCGCCGTGACGAGCTTGCCGTCCACGTGCGCTGCATCCAGCGGGATCTCGATGTACTTGCCGCCGGCGCGATTCACGTCCGGACCGACCGCGGGGTAGGCCGAGCAACCCTTCCCCTTAATGACACCGGCTGCCGCCAGGACTTGAGCGCCGTGGCAGATTGCCGCGATGGGTTTATTCGCCTCGGCAAAATGCCGCACGGCCTTCAGCACCGCCTCGTTCAGGCGGATGTACTCCGGCGCCCGCCCGCCCGGGATGACCAGGGCGTCGTAGTTCTCCGGCTTCACTTCCGCGAAGGTGGCGTTGAGGGTGAAGTTGTGGCCAGGCTTTTCGCTGTAGGTCTGATCGCCCTCGAAGTCATGCACCGCCGTTCGGACCTTCTCCCCAGCCTTCTTGCCGGGACAGACGGCATGGACGGTGTGGCCCACCATCAGCAGCGCCTGGAAGGGCACCATGACTTCATAGTCTTCCACGAAGTCCCCGACCAGCATCAAGATCTTCTTGGCAGCCATGTTCCACTCCTTTCTGCTGTGCGATTGATAATCCGCGCTCGGCGCCTTGCTGTTCGCTACGTGTAACTCCTCAGGGAATGCACCTCAGAAGAGTTCTCCACGGAGAACCGTCACCGCCTTTCCACCAAGGTACACCCGTTGCCCGCTCACGCGAACCCGAAGAACCCCACCGCGCGCAGAAGCCTGATAGGCAACACACTCGTTCTTGCCGAGGCGCGCACTCCAGAAGGGGCCGAGACAACAGTGCGCCGAGCCCGTGACCGGATCCTCGTTGATCCCCAGTCTCGGGCCAAAGAATCGGGAGACGAAATCATACCCTGGGGTTGAGGCCCGACTTGTCGCGATGACTCCGCGAGTCGGGATGTCCGCGAGTACTGCGAAGTCTGGCTTGAGGTTCCGAACGGTCTGCTCGCAGTCAACTTCCACCAGGTAGTCGAACCGATTCTTGCCGATGTATCCCGGCGTGATACCCAGAGCCCTGGTAAGGTCGGGAGGAGCGGTCGCCGGGCTCTCGGGTTCGGCCGGGAAGTCCATTTCGATCCAATCACCCTTGCGCTCAGCCGTCAGGAGCCCGCTCCGTGTCGAGAAGCGGGCCTGTTGTTCTGGCTTCAAATATCCTGCCTCCCACAACACGTGCGCGCTCGCCAGGGTAGCGTGACCACAGAGGTCAACCTCGACGGTCGGCGTGAACCAGCGCAGGTTGAAGCCTTCGCTTTCCGGAAGCAAGAAAGCCGTCTCCGACAGGTTCATCTCCTGCGTCACACTCTGCATCCAGCGCGCATCGCGCGGCTCGGGCAGGACACACACGGCCGCCGGGTTGCCGGCAAATGGCTTGTCTGTGAATGCGTCAACTTGAAAGATTATGAGCCCCATGACCTTTCTCCACCGGTTTGCGATTGAGAACACCGCCTCTGGCCCGCCATGGATGGTATCAAAGGCGCTGCGGCTGTCAAATCCAAAGTGGAACGCGGATGGAGAGAGGAGAACGATAGGGAAAGAGTCGAGGTGGAGGCATCGCATCACGAGCCATGTCGGTGTCAATTCCAAATTCGTTCGTGGTGGAGAAAAGAGCTTGCGCGCAGGGGCGAAATGGGTAAGGGTGGCTTGGAAGCCAGAAGGTTCCCTCAGATGAAGCAGGCGTTCGGATTCTCAACGGCGATGCATTTCGCTATTTACTACCGAGCCACTCTCGGTTAACCTTCTGGCACCGTTGTTTCCTCAAAGGCAGAGGGTTACGCTTGGGCTGGCAGTGTATGCTGGCCGAGAGATGCTCAGGGATCAGCGGTTGATGGCGGACGCGAAAGCGTGACCGTAAGAAGAAAGGACAAAGGAATGAGCAGATCCCATAGCATGTCCGCCCCGCCCACCACGGGACGGATCCTGATGTCGGGAAACGAGGCGGTGGCCCGAGGGGCCTGGGAGGCCGGTGTGACGGTCGCCTCCAGCTATCCCGGCACCCCGGCCACCGAGATCCTCGAGGCTTTCGCGCGGTATCCGGATGTCTATGCAGAGTGGGCCCCGAACGAAAAAGTCGCCTTCGAGGTGGCCATGGGCGCCTCCCTGGCCGGGGCGCGATCCCTGGTCGCCATGAAGCATGTCGGGCTGAACGTCGCCGCTGATCCCTTGATGACCGGCTCGTACATCGGGGTGCGGGGCGGGTTCGTGATCGTGGTGTCTGACGATGTCGGGATGAGCAGCTCCCAAAATGGGCAGGACACCCGCTACTTCGCCCGCTTCGCCAAGGTGCCGCTCTTGGAGCCCAGCGACAGCCAGGAGGCCAAGGCCTTCGTGGGCGAAGCGCTCCGCCTCAGCGAGCAGATGGACACGCCGGTCATCATGCGCCTGACGACGCGCATCAGCCACGTGAGGGGGCTGGTGGATTTGGGGGAGCGACCGGCCCCACCCTTCCTCGGTTTTGCCAAGGATCCGGCCAAGTACGTGATCCTCCCGGCACATGCACGGAAGAAGCATCCCAAGGTTCTACAGCGGATCAAAGACCTGGCGCATCTGGCAGATGCAAGTCCGCTGAACGTGATGGAGTGGGGCAACCGGGAGATCGGGATCATCGCCAGCGGCCCGGCCTACGTGTATGCCCGCGAGGCGTTTCCGGATGCCTCGTTCCTCAAGCTGGGCTTTTCATTCCCCCTGGCGGAGGGACTCATCCGCGAGTTTGCCTCCAAGGTGAAGCGACTGTACGTCGTGGAGGAACTGGAGGGCCTGGTCGAGGCCGACATCCTGGCCATGCGCATCCGGGTGGACAGTGTGGGCAAACTGCCCCGAATCGGCGAGCTGACGCCGCAACGCATCCGGGCCGCATTGGACGGTGCGGGGCAGTCCGCGGCCCAGGCCCCTCCGCCGCCTGACCTGGACCTGATGCCGTTCCCCCGGCCGCCCACGCTCTGCGCCGGCTGCCCGCACATGGGCGTGTTCTACACCCTCGGCAAGATGAAGGACCTGGTCATCACGGGCGACATCGGCTGCTACACGCTGGGCGTAGGATCCCCCTGGAATGCCACGCACACCTGCGTGTGCATGGGGGCCAGCCTGGGTAATGCCCTCGGCATCGAGAAAGCCTATCGAATGGCCAATCGGGATCAGAAGGTGGTCGCCATGATCGGCGACTCCACCTTCTTGCATTCCGGGATGACCGGCCTCTTGGACATCGTCTACAACGGTGGCAACGTGACGGTTTTCATCCTGGACAATCGGACTGTGGGCATGACGGGCGGCCAGGATCACCCCGGGACCGGCGTCACCCTCCAGGAGGGGAAGAGCAAGGCCGTGGACTTCGTGGCGCTGTGCAAGGCATTGGGGGTCGAGCATGTGCAGGTCGTGGACCCGTATCGGTTGCCCGAGGTGTACCGGGCGGTGAAAGAGGCCCTGGCCTACCCAGGCCCCTCAGTGATCATCACCAACCGGCCCTGCGTCCTGATCGAGGAGTTCCATCGGAGCCAACAGTACGAGGTCCTGGATGAATTGTGCAACGGGTGCGGCGCGTGTCTCAAAACGGGGTGCCCGGCAATCGAGGTGATCCGGCGAGAGGTGGTCCGCCTCCCCGGCGGGCGGGACAAGGAACTGAGCTACGTGACGATTGATCCCATGGGGTGCAACGGGTGTGAACTGTGCGTGCAGACCTGCGGCCCCAAGGCGATCGTCCCAGTGGGTTCGACGAGCCGGGTCACCCTGCGAGGCGAGTCTCTGGGCTGAGAGAACGAATCATGAGCGAGAATCGAGGAGAGCGACAGGGGACGGAGCCTCTCGCCACACGGACACTGAACGTGCTTTTGGCCGGCATCGGGGGGCAGGGGGTTCTCACCGCCAGTCAGTTGCTGGCCGAGGCGGCCGTGCGCGCGGGTCATGATGTGAAAAAGAGTGAGGTGCATGGCATGGCCCAACGGGGTGGGGTGGTGACCAGCCATGTCCGGATCGGGCGGAAGGTGTACTCGCCCATCATCTCCAGCGGCGAGGTGGACCTCCTGGTTGCGTTCGAGGAGGCCGAGGCGTTGCGCTGGCGCTTAGAGGTGCGCCCCGGGGGAACCCTGATCGTCAATTGCCTGCAAGTGACTCCACCGGTCGTGAACCTCGGGCTCTTCAAGTACCCGGACAACCCCCTGGCGAGCCTTCGGACCTTCGATGGATCTTTCCTTTCGGTTGAGGCCTCGGCCCTGGCCGTCCAGGCAGGCAGCCCGCGCCTTGCAGGAACGATCCTGATGGGCGCAGCCTCTGCTGTGCTGCCGCTCTCGGTGGAGAACTGGGAGGCAGCCATTCGCGGACGGTTCAGCAAGGCTGAGGTCGCCGACCAGAACCTGAAGGCATTCCATCGGGGGCGGGAATACGGTTTATCTTTGGCAATCAGGCAATCGGGCAATCAGGCAATTGGGCGATGAAGGATTGAGGACGGAAAGCAGAAAGTGCCTTCCTCGGCTGGCGAGGGGCAGGTAGTTGTGTTCGTGACGGCGCCGGGAAACGCCGCTCTGCGCCGCAGTTAAGCCGCGACTTCTTCCAGGAGCCGACTCAGCCGCTCTCCCGTCGCCGCATCGATCCCAACAAATTCGAACTCGACCCTGAACCCCGAGACCTGGCCCCCGTCTGCCGAGCGGGGGGGCAGGTGAAGGCGCAGGGCTTCGCCCAGGAGACAGAAGACTCCCTGGGAATCGGTGAGCTCGATCTGGTAGGTTCGCTCGAGTTCCAGCTCGACGGAGAGGGCGACCAGCATGCCGCCCTGGCTGACATCTTGCATGGTGCCTGAAATCGTCTCGCTCTCCGGTAGGATGATTCGGACGATCGGGCTTATCTTGTACCGTGGATAGCGTCGGCGTTCTGTCGTGTCGGTCATTCGATTACCCTCCTGAGCGGTTTGGTGCTTCCGCCGCCGGACGTCAGGTCGGACGGCGACGTGCGACAGGCCTGCTGCGTCGAGAGCCAGCCCGCATTTCCAGTTTGCAGTAGGTCGCCGGAGCAGATCTGTCCCGTCGAACCTATCATTGGCCGCCAGGAGAATCCACACAATTGAAGCATGACGGCGGGGAATTGAACCGCCCCGGTCTTGACCTCGCGTAGTTGTTCCGCTAGCATCCCGATCGCGTGAAGAACCAGGCTCCAGACGCTGCGGTCAGATGGAAGACCGATGGCGCGATTGGGCAAAGGCGAGGGGGAGGTAAGATCATGGCCCTGCAACAATTGAAGGAACCATTTGAACGAGTGGATGCCGCGAAGGGCAAGGAACTCTACGATAGCAAGAGCACCGTCTGGATAGACGTGCGGGAACCGGGCGAATGGAACGAGGGGCACATCCCGGGATCGATGCTGGTTCCTCTGAACACCCTGCTCCTGTCCCCGCGGAAGCACCTGAACGGGGATAACGTCGTGTTCTACTGCGCCCAGGGGATCCGGAGCGCGGTCGCCTGCGAGGTGGCTGCCGCGGTGGGTCTCACCAAGATCTACAATCTGGAGGGTGGGATCATCGACTGGGCCGCCAAGGGCTATCCCGTCGAGAAATAGCCCAACGGATCGAGAGGAGCGGGTCGTCCTGAGGCGGCGCCGGTGAGGCGCCGCTTTTTCCCTCCGGTGAAGAAGCCTGCGCGAATAGCGGTGTGGCGGATGGTTTCTGGTTGCGTTTCGGGGAAAGGGCGGTAGACTACGCGGCCGGAACCTACTCAGAGCGCACGAATCTCCAGCCACGCAGAAGGAAAGGCCGCATGAGGATCCTTGGCATCGCCGGACTCGTCCTTGCCCTGGCCATCGTTGGATACCTGGTGGTCTCTTACCTGCAAGAGGGCACCAAGATCCAGGAGACGCTCCAGACCGTCCCCGGGGCGTCCGGCTCGAGCCAGCCTGGCCAGCCGGTAGACGTGACCAAGCGAGGTTTGGAGCAGCGCCTCGCGCCGGTCCTGGATCAGGAACGGCAGCGGGTGCAGGACACCAACAAAGCCGCAAGCCAGTAGTCCCCCTCCCGCATGGGGCGATCGGCTGTGGGACCCGATGGCGAGTAGTTTTCGCGCCTTCCTCGTGAACGACCTGTTCGGTGACCCGGCGCTGTACGTGTCGCTGCCCTGGGAACGCCGCGCGCTGCTCTTTGACCTCGGGGATATCAGCGCACTCTCGGCCGGTCGCCTCCTCAAGATCACGGATGTTTTCGTCTCCCATACGCACGTGGACCACTTCGTCGGCTTCGATTATCTCCTTCGTGTCTTGCTCGGACGCCCGAAGGGCCTGCGGATGTACGGGCCTCCAGATTTCATCGACCACGTGGAGGGGAAACTCCGGGGGTACACCTGGAATCTCGTTGAGGGCTACACGCTGGTCCTCGACGTGCACGAGGTGTATCCCGACCGGGTCGTGAAGGCCCGCTTCGCCTGCCCCGAGGGGTTTCTCCGCCGGGAGGACCCGATGCCGCATCCCTTTGACGGCACGATACTGGACGACCCCCAGTTTCGTGTCCAGGTGGCGCATCTGGATCACCGCATCCCGTGTCTCGGGTTCGCGCTGGAGGAAACGGTCCACCTGAACGTGGACAAGGCCAGGCTGGAGGCTCTGGGCCTGCCGGTGGGACCGTGGCTCATGGACCTCAAGCGTTCGATCCGCACCGGCGCCCCCGATGAGCATCCGATTCGCATCGCTTGGTCCGAGCAGGGGAAGCGGCTCGAACGAATCCTGTCCCTGGGAGATCTGCGACGGGACGTGGTGCGGGTGAGCCCCGGTCAGAAGCTCGCATACGTCACAGACGTGGTGAACTCCCTGGAGAACGCAGACAAGATCACAAAGCTGGCGTGGGGCGCAGACATCTTCTACTGCGAGGCCGCCTATCCCGAGCGGGATCGCGACCGCGCCGCGGCGCGGTTTCACCTGACGGCCGGCCAGGCCGGGCGCCTGGCGGCCGAAGCACAGGTGCGCGGAGTGTCCGTCTTCCATTTTTCCCCCAAGTACCGGGATTTCCCCGGGGAACTCTTGGATGAGGCCATGGCGGCCTTCGGTCGGCGAATCGTCGGGTGAACCGTTTGGGGGGCGAGGCCTGACCAAACCCGATACATACTTTGTGTGCAATCTCATTGAATTTATTGGGAGTATTTCACCTTGACAGTAACGTCACGTCTTGGTACGTTTTGCCGTCAATGGCGGCCACGGCGAAGGAAATGCGGTCTGACGATCTTCTCAAGATCGGGGAAGTGGCTCGGAGGACGGGTGTCACCCTCCGAACCATCCGGTATTATCAGAGTCTGGGTCTAATCGAGGCGGCGCACCGGACACGCGGAGGCCTCCATCTCTACTGCACGGAAGCCTGCGACCGCATCCAGTTCATTCGAGACTTGCGCAGCCTGGACGTTCCGCTGGCCAGGATCAGGGATCTGCTGGGCCAGCGCAAGACGGCCCGCACGGGTGCCGAAGGGGCCCGCGAGGTTGCCGCAACCCTGACCCATAGCCTTGCCGACGTGGAGAAGCGCGTGCAGCAATATCTGGTCCTTCGGCATGAGATGACGGAGGCGTTGGGGGTTCTGGAGACCTGCCTGCGATGTTCCATGAAGCCATCGCGAGAGGTCTGTTACGCCTGCGAGAATCTGACCCGGCGTGAGCGGGTTCCGGCATATGTTCGAGCCCTGGTGAACTGACGAAGAGCAGCATGGGAGCCGGGGAGCAGAGGGGCGGGGGAGCAGGGCAAAGTCTCGATGGGCGGGGGCGGAGGCAATGCACCATAAGGTTGCGTTGATCCCGGGAGACGGCATCGGGCCGGAGGTCGCGGAGCAAGCTGTCCGCATCCTGAACGCCACCGGGGTTTCGATCCGGAAGACGGTCACCCGGGATCTCGGGGGGACCGCGACGACGCGCGAGATGGCCGATGCCATCATCGATCAGTTGACCCGGGCGTGACGGATGCCAAGGACGATCTCTCGGATGGAGCGTGGTCTGCAAGGAAGGCCGAGGAAACGGAAAGGAGCCAGCGCATGAGCTTGCTGGAGGGACGATTCGAGCCGGGGGTGGTCACAACATCGCTCGACTGGCTGTTCAACTGGGCGCGGAAGAATTCGCCATGGCCCCTGACCTTCGGCCTGGCGTGCTGCGCCATCGAGATGATGTGCACGGGTGCTTCGCGCTTTGACATGGATCGGTTCGGGGCGGGAGTCTTCCGGCCCTCGCCACGCCAGTCCGACGTGATGATCGTGGCCGGGACCGTCACGGAGAAAATGGCCCCTCGGATCAAGACCCTGTACGAGCAAATGGCCGACCCGAAATGGGTGATCGCCATGGGTGCCTGCGCCATCTCTGGTGGGCCGTTCTACTGGGACGCCTACCATGTGGTGAAGGGGGTGGACCGGATTGTTCCGGTGGACGTCTATGTGCCCGGGTGCCCCCCGCGGCCCGAGGCCTTGCTGTTTGGGATCCTGAAGCTTCAGGAGAAGATCACCCAGGAGACGATTGCCAAGAAGAAGTTGCCGGCCGTCACCATTCCCGACACGCTGCCGGTCGGGGCCAAGGCCTGAGCAGACTGGCAATCAGGCGACTCGGCAACTGGGCAATTAGGAAAGCCGCGTGGTTTGACCCAATCCCTCATTGCCGGATTGCCCGGATGCCTGATTGCCACGAGGGACAAGATGATCGCATACGTGCGTGAGGTGTGGTTGGGATTCCTAAGCATCCTGGTGTCCATGGGGGTGACCCTCCGCCACCTGTTCACCCCAGCGATCACCGTGCAGTATCCGAAGGAGAGGCGGCGGCTGCCCTTGCGCTCCCTGAACCGCCACGTCCTGACGATCGACCTGACGACGGGAAAGCTCAAGTGCACCGCCTGCGATGCATGCGCCAAGATCTGCCCGACCCGCTGCATCACCATCATCGGGGCGGGCAAGGGAAAGGATCGCCACCCCGTCGAATTCGTCATTGACCACAACCTGTGCATGTACTGCAACCTGTGCGTGGAGGTCTGCCCCTTCGACGCCATCACCATGTGGACGGGGAACTTCGAGATCGGCGCTTTCAATCGGATGGGGCTGGTGTTCGACCAGACCGCTCTTCAGGCGGAGAAGTTCTACCCCACGCCCGCGACCCCGGAACTGGTCGAGGCAGCGCCGGCCAAACAGTGACAGATGGCAATCGGGCAATTGGGCAACCCCGCCGATGGCGGGGCAACTTGGAGTTCCTGATTGCCAGGTTGCCAGAATGCCGTAGTCCGAGAGGACAAGGGCCGTGTCGCGATTGAAAGATACCTTCGGTCGGGTCATTGACGACCTGCGGATCTCGCTGACGGACCGGTGCAATTTCCGCTGCGTCTACTGCATGCCGGCCGAGGGCCTGCCGTGGCTCCCCAAGCGGGAGATCCTGAGCTATGAGGAGATCCTGCGCCTGGCCCGCATCTTCATCGACCTGGGGATCCGGACGATCCGGCTGACCGGCGGCGAGCCTCTCATGCGCCAGGACATTGATGTCCTGATCGAGGGCCTCACCCAACTGGAGCCGACGTTGGACCTCTCCATGACCACCAACGGCTTCTTCCTCAAGGAGAAGGTCAAGCGCCTGGCCGAGGCAGGGCTCAAGCGGATTAACGTGAGCCTGGACTCGCTCCAGCCCGAGCGATTCGAGCGCATGGTTCGCCGGGATGGGCACCTGGTCTTCAAGATCCTGGAGGGGATGCGGCTGGCCCGCGAGGCGGGACTGACTCCCATCAAGATCAACTGCGTAGTCATGCGCGGGTACAACGACGACGAGCTCACGGAGTTCGTCCGGCTGGGACGGGAGAACGATTACCAGGTCCGCTTCATCGAATACATGCCCCTGGATGCCCAGGGCGAGTGGAGCATGAAGACCGTCGTGCCCGGCGCAGAGATCCTGGCCCGCGTCCATACGGTCTTCCCCCTGGCGCTCGCTAGCAACAACGGAAGCGAGCCCGCCACGGTCTACCGCTTTGCCGATGGACGTGGGTCCATTGGAGTGATCGCCTCGGTCAGGGAGCCGTTTTGCGATCAGTGCAACCGGATCCGCATCACCGCCGACGGCCAACTCCGGACCTGCTTGTTCGCCCTCCGCGAGCATAACCTTAAGGGGCTTCTGCGTTCCGGGGCGGCCGACGAGGAGATTGCCGACTTCATCATCGCGGCCGTCTGGAAGAAGGAGGCCGGCCACAAGATCAACCAGCCGGACTTCGTCAAGCCGGCCCGACCCATGTCTGCCATTGGCGGCTGACCCCCACGTGACGCTCCACCCGCCCAAGATCTCGTGCGAGTGGATCGGGTCGGGCGAGCGTTAAGCGGCTGACGTGACGGCGTGTTGAGGCACAAGCAGACGGAGGCGGCGCTCGTGGACGACTCGGGCCTGACCCGCGACCAGCTCCTCGACATCTACTATCACCTTCGCCTCACCCGATCCCTGGAAGAACGCATCGGAATCCTGTATCGCCAGGGCAAGATCTTTGGCGGGGTCTATCTCTCCACCGGGCAGGAGGCCGTTTCCGTTGGGGCGGCCTATGCCCTGGAGCCTGGGGATATCATCGTGCCGTCTCACCGCGATCTGGGCGCGCACTTGTTGCGCGGGATTCAACCCCGGGAAGTCCTGGCCCAGCATCTGGGCCGGATCGGAGGTCTCAGCCGTGGCCGGGATGGAAACGTCCACTTCGGTGACATTGAGCGCGGCGACGTGGCCTTCGTTAGCCCCATGGCCGACGGGATCCCGGTGGCTACCGGGGTGGCGCTGGCCCTGAAGCGGCAGGGCAAGGGACGCGTGGCCATGACGTGGTTCGGGGATGGCGCGGCCAGCCGGGGCGATTTCCACGAGGGGATCAACCTGGCTGCGGTCCTCCGGGTGCCGGTGGTGTTCGTCTGCAACAACAATCAGTACGCGTACTCCACACCCGTGACGCGGCAGACGCTGGTGCCGGACATTGCGAAGCGGGCGGCGGGGTATGGGATTCCCGGCGTCACCGTGGACGGGACCGACGTGCTGGCGGTCTATCGTGCCGCCCGCGAGGCTGTCGGGCGCGCCAGGCGTGGCGAGGGACCGACGCTGATCGAATGCAAGACGATGAGGATACGCGGCCACTCGGAGCACGATGACGCCTCGTACGTCCCCCGGGAGATGCTCGAAGAATGGCGGAAGAAAGACCCCATCCAGGGCCTGGAGGCCCGCCTGCGCGAGTGGGAAGTCTTGGATGAGGTACGAGAGGCCCAGGTGACGAAGCGAATCGCAATCGAGCTGGAGGCAGCGGTTGCCTGGGCAGAGGCCAGTCCGTTCCCCGAAGGCAGGGACGTAGGCCAGGGGGTCTATTCGACCTGAGCCGAAAGGCGTTCGGTAGTTCGGGTGTTCGGTGGTTCGAGACGGAACGCCCGAATGCTTGAACAGCCGAACCACCGAACGGTGTGTTATGGCCGAGATCACGTATATCGAGGCGATCCGCCAGGGGCTCTGGGAAGAGATGGAGCGGGATGACCGGGTCTTCTTGATCGGGGAAGACATCGGCGTTTACGGTGGTGCCTTCAAGATCACGCAGGGTTTCCTCGAGAGATTCGGCGAGGACCGGGTGATTGACACGCCCATCGCCGAAGCGGCCATCGTCGGCTCTGCCATAGGTGCAGCGCTCATGGGGCTGCGTCCCGTGGTGGAGATGCAGTTCGCCGACTTCGTCGTTTGCGCCTTTGACCAGATCGTCAATATGGCGGCCAAGTTCCACTATCGGACGGGAACCAGCGTCCCGCTGGTCATCCGCGGTCCCTCCGGCGGCGGGGTGCATGGGGGGCCGTTCCACTCTCAGAGTCCCGAGGGCTGGTTCGTCCACGTTCCGGGGTTGAAGGTTCTGGCCCCGTCCACCCCGCACGATGCCAAGGGGCTGCTCAAGGCCGCCATCCGAGATCCGGACCCGGTCATCTACTTCGAGCACAAGTACCTATATCGCCGGATCGAGGGCAAGGTTCCCGACGAGGATTTCATCGTGCCGATCGGGAAGGCCGAGGTGAAGCGCGAGGGAGCCGACCTCAGCCTGATCACGTATGGCGCCATGGTGCACCGGGCCTTCGAGGCGGCCAATCGGTTGAGCGCCAAAGGCATCTCGGTGGAGATCCTGGACCTGCGGACGCTCTTGCCGCTCGACCGCGAGGCGATCCTGGCCACCGCCCAGAAGACCGGGAAGGTGCTGATCGTCCACGAGGCCACGAGGACCGGAGGCGTCGGCGGCGAGGTGGCGGCTATCATTGCCGAGTCTGCCTTTGACCGACTGGACGGTCCGATCCTGCGGGTGACGGCGCCGGACACCCCGGTGCCTTTCACCGCCCCGCTGGAAGAGGCGTTTCTCCCGAACGTTGACAAGATTACCGCGGCCGCCGAACGGCTGGCCGCGTATTGACAAACCAAGAGAAGCGTTCGGCAGTTCAGCTGTTCGGCAGTTCGGCGGAACACGGCCGAAGATCTGAACGGTCGAACCGCCGAACAGTCGAACGGTTTCTTCCGATGCCTATTCTTGTCGTCATGCCCCAGCTCGGCGAAAGCGTTGCCGAGGGCACCGTCATCGAGTGGCTGAAGAAGGAGGGGGACCGCGTCCAGAAGGACGAGGGGATCCTGGCCATCTCCACCGACAAGGTAGATGCGGAGATTCCTGCCCCTGCCGGCGGTATCCTCTCCCAGATTCTGGTGAAGGCGGGCGAGGTCGTCCCGGTGGGCGCGACATTGGCGATCATCACAGAAGGCTTCGCCTCCGGGACCGGGATTGATCTCGGAGCTGAAGCGCCGATCACGGTCCCGGAACCGCCGGTCAAGGTGCAAGAGGCAGTAGGCAGCAGGCAGCAGGCAGCAGGCAGATCGCGCGAAGCGCGCTTCTATTCGCCGGCGGTCCGGAAGCTGGCAGAGGAGCTCGGCGTCAGCCTGGACGAGGTGCAGGGCACCGGGGAGGGCGGACGGGTCACCAGGCGGGATGTCGAGCTCTTCGTTCATTCCAGGGGGTCGAGGCCCACACTGGCGGACGTCCCTCATGTTGCGAGGCCCGAGCTTCCACGGGAACCGCGCGAACTTTCCGAGGGGGAAGAACTCCTCCCGCTGACGAAGATGCGGCGGACCATCGCAGAGCACATGGTCCGCAGCAAGCAGATCGCGCCCCACGTCACCTCGATCGCTGAAGCCGATTTTACGTCCATCGCCCAGTTCCGGGAGGCAAAGAAAGTTGCCTTCCGAAGTGCTAAGGGGACGAGCCTGACGTTTCTGCCTTTCATCTTGAAGGCGACGGCAGCGGCTCTGCGGGAGTTTCCCACGCTCAATGCTCGCTGGACCGATGAGGGCATCAGGGTCTGGAAGGCCGTCCACTTGGGTATCGCCATCGCGCTGGAGGACGGGCTGGTGGTACCAGTCCTGCGAAATCCCGGGTCACGGTCGCTATCGGATCTCGCTGTCGCTGTTGCCGATTTAGTCCGCCGCGCCGAAGAGGGGCGGCTTCTTCCCGAGGATCTGACCGGCAGCACCTTCACGGTAAACAACTTCGGGGCCGACGGGAATCTCATTGGGACCCCCATCCTGAACCAGCCCGAGGTCGGGATCCTGGGCGTGGGCACTATCGAGAAGCGGCCGGTGGTGGTGTCCCGAGAAGGCGAGGACGCCATTGCCATTCGCTGGATGGGGTATCTTTGCCTCTCCTACGACCACCGGGTGGTGGACGGGGCCGTGGCCGGCCGCTTCCTCCAGGAGCTCCGCCGCACCCTCGAGTCCTTCAGCCTTGGGGAAGGGATCTGGAACGATCCCTTCCTGCAATCCCTGTAGCGGAGCCTGGCTGCGTTTCTTCCCGCACTCCCTGTGCCCGCAGCTCGTTTCTCACCACGATCCTCCCGGAAAAAGTTCCCCCGAGACGGAACGCGCTGGAGCCACTTCCTCTCGCGTGGCTGGCAAAAGTCGGGGTTTCATGATATGTCGTCCGATGTAGATTGACAGGACAACGGCATTGGTACGATACTTCGCCTGTCGGGGGGGGGGGGGGGGGGG
>CAZXXV010000017.1:5507-18570 GCA_964644725.1 uncultured bacterium | reverse complement strand
AAATGAAAACTCCTACCGGAGGTCGTCCCTCCGGTAGGAGTCGTGGTGTGCGAAGGCGTAGCGACGGCTACCCGCGCTTCTCCTCGGCGATAGAGCCTCGCTTGGAAAACGCCACCGAGGCGCCCAGGATCACCAGGCAGACGAGGAAGATCAGGAAGCGCGTCCCGCCGCCGATGTCCCGGATGGCCAGCGGGGCCACCAGGATACCGACCAGGTTCATGACCTTGATCATCGGGTTGATGGCCGGGCCCGCCGTGTCCTTGAAGGGATCGCCCACGGTGTCGCCGATGACGGCGGCCTTGTGGCAGTCGGTGCCCTTCCCGCCGAAGAGGCCCTCTTCGATCTTCTTCTTGGCGTTGTCCCAGGCGGCACCCGTGTTCGCCAGGAAGACGGCCATGAGCTGCCCGGTGAGGATGGCCCCGGCCAGGAATCCGCCCAGGGCGGATGCGCCGAAAGCAAAGGCCACCAGGATGGGACTGAAGATGGACAGGATGCCGGGCCCCAGGAGTTCCTTCTGGGCCGCTGCTGTCACGATGGCCACGCACCGGCCGTAGTCCGGCTTCTCCTTGAACTCCATGATGCCCGGCTTCTCGCGGAACTGCCGCCGGACCTCCTCCACCAGGAGGAACGCCGCCCGGCTGACCGCCTGGATGGCGAACGAGGAGAACAGGAACGGCACGGCGCCGCCGATCAGGAAGCCGATGAAGACCTCGGGCAGATTGACCTGAACCCCGGTCTCGAACAGGCGCGCCTCGTCAATGAACGACCGGAACAGGGACACGGCCGCGATGACCGCCGTGGCGATGGCCAGCCCCTTGGTCAGGGCCTTGGTCGTGTTGCCGACAGCGTCCAGCTTGGCCACGATCCGGCGCGCCTCGATCCCGGAGGGGGTCTTGGGGTTGTCCTTGAGGGCCCCGGACATCTCGAAGATGCCGCTGGCGTTATCCGAGATGGGACCGAAGGTATCCTCGGCCAGGACGAAGCCGGTGGTGGCCAGAAGACCCAGGCCGGCCAGGGCGATGCCGTAGGCCGAGAGGGAGAAGCTCCCGCCGAAGATGCTGTATGAGCCGAAGATCGTGGCGACGATGGCCAGGATAGCCCAGACGCTGGACTCCAGGCCCGAGGCAAATCCGGTGAGGAGTAGCGTGGCTGGACCCGTCTTGCTGGCGTAGGCGATCTCGATGACGGGCTTCTTCTCGGTGGACGTGAAGTATTCGGTCAGCCACTGGATCACCAGGGCCAAACCGATGCCCATAGTATTGGCGAGGGCCACCCGCAGCCAGAACGGAAACGCCTCGGAATGGTATTTCGAGGCAGTGATGTCGCCGAGATACCATTTGCTCACGATGAAAAATCCGGCGATGGAGGTGAGGGCCGCCACCCAGTATCCCACGTTGATCGGCTTCATGGGGTTCATGGCCGGGTCGTCCTTCCCCCGGACCGCCCAGGTTCCGATGATGGATCCGAAGATGCCCACGGCCCGGATGAGCAGGGGATAGATGACCAGGGCCAGGGTGACCTTCAGGGCGGTGGCTTGGCCGCCGAAGGCCTGGACGAAGTCCTTGTCCAGCATGGCGCCAGCGCCCAGGATGATGGCCGCCACCAGCGTGACCTCGTAGGACTCGAACACGTCGGCGGCCATCCCGGCGCAGTCCCCCACGTTGTCCCCGACATTGTCGGCGATGGTGGCGGCGTTCCGAGGATCATCCTCGGGAATACCCTTCTCCACCTTGCCCACCAGGTCCGCGCCCACGTCGGCGGCCTTAGTGTAGATCCCGCCGCCCATGCGCATGAAGAGGGCCGCCAGGCTTCCGCCGAAGCCGAAGCCGATCAGGATCTTCATGGCATTCTCTCTGAACAGTAGGAAGATAATCGTCGCGCCCAAGAGCCCCAGGCCGACGGTGAACATGCCGGAGACGGTGCCGGCCCGGAAGGCGATCTCCAACGATGTCTTGAAGCTCTTCAGGGCGGCGGCGGCGGTTCGCACGTTCCCCTTGACGGCCAGCCACATGCCCACATACCCGGCGCCGTAGGAGGCGGCGACCCCCATGAAGAAGGCCAGCGAGACCCCGAAAGGCAGCACCAGACCCTCGTAGAGGCCCCGATACATGAAAAAGAGGCCGATGGTGATGGCGACGACGAACCAGATCATCGTCTTGACCTGGCGGGCCAGGTAGGCGAAGGCCCCTTCCTCGATGGCCGCGGCGACCTCCTGCATTTCCTTGCTGCCTGGATCGGCCTTGATCGTCTCGAACACCAGGTACAGACCGTAGCCCAGGGCCACAAAGGCGGAGCCCAGGACGAACCAGAGGATGGCCCACTCGCTCGGCCCGAAAGTCGGAAGCACAATGCTGGCTTCACTCACGATAGCAACCTCCTTGGCGGATCCCCTCGTGACAGAGAGAAGAGGAATGAAAGGCGAGTAACCCCGTGCGGGGGAATAAAGAGCCCCGACCGATGCGCGTTCGGTCGACGGGAAATTTCGCGCCTAGGCCTGCAGAGCGTGCGCGACGGCCGCCCCTTCGTCTCCCAAGCGCGAGGAACCTACCAAGGCGGGCTGGACGTGTCAAGCCGAATGTGCGTCACTCCGCGGTATGATGGGCATTTGTCTGGACGGCCGGAGCACGGCGCCACACCTAGTTGCGGCCTCCCGCTTGCACCTTTGACCGTTTTCCATTTGACAGCCTCCGGGGCCGGGTCTATCCTAAGCTCTTGCCTCGGACAATCCAAGCGTTTGGAGGGTTGCGCCGCCTCGCATGGGCGAAACAAACAGTGTAGGGTTGAAGCGGATATCCCTGGCTGCCGGTCCGGAACTGCAGGGACTCTTCGGCCGGGGGGACGAGCACGCCCGCCTGGTCGAGGAGGGGCTGCGCGTCCGGCTCGTCGTTCGCGACGGGATGTTGACGATCTCCGGCACCGAGGGCGCCGTGGCCGTCGCGGAACAGGTGGTGAGCGAGCTGGTCACGCTGGTCCGGCAGGGGCGTCCCGTGGGCAACCAGGAAGTCCGTCTGGCCCTGCGCCACTTCGGCCAGCACGAAGCGGACAGCTTTCGCGAGGTGCAGGCCGAGACCATCGAGGTTTCGGCCAAGAAGCCTCCGGTCCGCCCCAAGGGCCTCGGGCAGAAGCGCTACATCGAGGCCATCCGGAAGCATGACATCGTCTTCGGCATCGGTCCCGCCGGCACCGGCAAGACGTATCTGGCTATGGCCATGGCCGTGTCGGCGCTGCTGCACAAGGAAGTCAACCGGATCATCCTCACCCGCCCGGCCGTGGAGGCGGGCGAGAAGCTGGGGTACCTCCCGGGCACGCTCTACGACAAGATCAATCCCTACCTCCGCCCCCTGTACGACGCCCTCTATGACATGCTGGAGACCGAGCGGGCCACCCGCCTGATCGAGCAGGGCACCATCGAGATTGCCCCCCTGGCCTTCATGCGGGGCCGGACGCTGAACGACTCCTTCATCATCCTCGACGAAGCCCAGAACACCACCTCGGAGCAGATGAAGATGTTCGTGACCCGACTGGGCTTTGGCTCCAAGACGGTGATCACGGGAGACATCACCCAGGTGGATCTACCCGCGGGCCGCGTGTCCGGGTTGATCGAGGTCCGCGGCATCCTGAAGGACATCCCCGGCATCCGGTTCATCCACTTCACCGAAGAGGACGTCGTCCGCCACGAGTTGGTCCAGCAGATCGTCCGGGCGTACGAGGCCTACCAGGGCAGCCCCGCAGAGCCAGGGGCATAGCGTGGACCCGCTTCCTTCCTCATTTTGGATTTTGGATTTGGGATTTGGGATTGGCAATCCACAATCCAAAATCGGCAATCACCAATCCGTCTAATGGATCTACGCTTCTTCACCAAAGAGATTCGACACGAGGCGGCCGATCGGCTTCAGCCGCCCTTGCGGACGGGCTGGCACCCTCTGGCCCCCGTCCGTCGCGCCATCGCCCGCCTGGAGCAACAGCGCTGGTGCTTCCCGGCCCTCGCGGCCTTCTTCCTCCTGTGCACGGTCCAGATCCTGAGCTCCAGCCTGACCCTCCGCCTGGGCGCCCTATCGGTCCTGGGCGTCTTCCTGCTGGTGGCCTTCCTCCTGGGCGCCCTGGCCGCCTACGTGTGGGCCCTCCAGCCCAAGGAAGTCCGGCGCCCCCGGAACCTCGCGCTGCTCGGGACGGTGCTGCTGTTGGTCCTCCTCCTGAACCGGTACGGGATCGTCATCATCACCTCCCTCCGTCAGAGCTACTCCCACATCCCGCTCTCGGCCATGCGGGACGCCCTGCCTGTGCCCCTGGGAGGCGTCCTCCTCACGATCCTGTTCAACGCTCGCTTGGCCTTTGCCGGGTCCCTGGTCCTCACGATTCTCACGGGGATCATGCTGGCGGCGCCGATCGACTTCTTCCTCTTCAGCTTCGTAGGAAGCCTGGTGGGCGTCTTCGCCCTGGCAAAATACCGGGGTCGCACAGCGTTCTTTCGGGCCGGCGGCATGCTGGGCCTGGCCAACGTCTACACCCTCCTGGCCTTTGCCCTCATCGAGGCGGAGGTCAGCACCCTCCCCGCAGAGATCGTGGGGGGCCTGGTGAACGGGGCGATCGTGGCGGTCCTGGCCACGGGGCTCCTGCCGATCCTCGAGCATTCCTTCGGCCGGACCACGGACTTTACTCTCCTCGAACTCTCAAACTTGAACGAGCCAATGCTCCGGCACTTGGCCCTCGTGTCCCCCGGCACCTACCACCACAGCATCATGGTAGGCACGTTAGCCGAGACGGCCGCAGAGTCGGTGGGGGCCAACGCGCTGCTGTGCCGGGTGGGCGCCTACTACCACGACATCGGGAAGACCCGGCACCCGGCCTACTTCATCGAGAACAACCCGGACGCCTCTACCCGGCACAACAAGCTGGCGCCCAGCCTGAGCCGGGCCATCGTCATGTCCCACGTGAAGGAGGGAATGGAGATGGCCTGGGCCTACGGGCTGCCCGAGGTCTTGGTGGATCTCATCCCCCAACACCACGGGACGCGTCTGGTCCACTACTTCTACCAGCGCGCCAAGGAAGCGGCCGACCCGGACCTCCAGGCGGTGCAGGAGGAGGATTACCGGTATCCCGGGCCGAAGCCCCAGACGCGGGAGGCCGCGATCCTCATGCTGGCGGACGCGGTCGAGGCGGCGGCCCGCACGCTCACCGATCCCACGCCGGCCCGGATCCAAGGCGCGGTGCAGAAGATCATCAACGTGATCTTCGTGGATGGCCAGCTGGATGAATGTGATCTCACCCTGCGGGACCTCCACCGCATCGCCAACAGCTTCGCCCGGATCCTGGCGGGCGTCTTCCATCACCGGGTGGATTACCCGGGGATTCAGCTCCAGGACTCTGGCGGGAAGCGAAACGAGAATGGGGATCAGCCTGCGAAACCGGCAAAAGAGGATTCGCGTCGAGACGCGGTGGCTAAGAAAGCTGGGGGAAAGGGCGCTGTCCATCCTGGCGCGCCCGAGGGCGGAGTGTAGCGTGGTGCTGGTGGACGATGCCGCCATGGCCGTCCTGAACCGCACCTACCGCGGCGTCGCCGGCCCCACCGACGTCCTGGCCTTCCCCATGACCGAGGGCCGGTTTAGGAAAGTGTCACCGGATCTGCTCGGCGATGTGGTGATCTCGACCGAGACGGCCCGACGGCAGGCGCGGGTCCGCGGGCGTGACCTCCAGGCGGAACTGGGCCTGCTCCTGATCCACGGCATCCTCCACCTCGGCGGCTACGACCATGGCACCGGTGCGGAGCGGCGAAGCATGTGGCGGAAACAGCGGCTGATCCTGGCGGCCTGCGGCATCCAGGCCTCGGCGAGAGCCCGCGCGGCGCGGGAGGGGCGCCCGCGGCCCGGAAGACCGGTGCCCCCGGGGGCCGAGCGGAGAGGCGTGGAGCGATGATGGACGAGGCGCAGCGGGGAACCGGCCTGGGCGATCGGGCCCGGCTCAAGATCCTGCTGGACGTCATCAAGGCCATGAGCGCGGAGACCGATTTCGATCGGCTGCTCCAGCTCATCATGGAGGAGACCACCCGCGCCATGGAGGCGGATCGGAGCACCCTCTTCCTCGTGGATCGGGAGCGGGGGGAACTCTGGTCCCGGATCGCCCTGGGCCTCCAGAAAAAGAAGGAGATCCGCTTCAAGTCGCACCTGGGCATCGCGGGCCACGTGGCCACGACGGGAGAGCTGTTGAACATCCCCGAGGCCTATGACGATCCGCGCTTCAACCAGGCGGTGGATCGGCAGACAGGCTATCGGACCAAGACCATCCTGTGCATGCCGGTCCGGAACAAGGAGGGGACGATCGTCGGCGTGCTGCAGGTCCTGAACAAGCGGGTGGGCGTGTTCACGGCCGCCGACGAGGAGATGCTGGACGCCCTCTCGTCCCAGGCGGCCATCGCGCTGGAGAATGCCAGGCTCTACGAGGACCTCCGCAGCGCCTACGCGGAATTGAAACAACTCGACGCCATGAAGGGCAACTTCCTGGCGAACATCTCCCACGAGCTGCGAACGCCCCTGGCGCCCATCATCGGGTACGTCGAGATGCTCCTCTCGGGGCGACCCGGTCCCCTGACGGATCGCCAACGGTCCCACCTGACGGTAGTGGAACAGGCGGTCCAGCGTCTCCAGGGACTGATCGAAGACCTACTGGCCTTCGTCCAGATGGATCAAGGGGAACTGGGCATCCAGCCCCGGCCGTTCGCCCTCGGCCCCTTGCTCGAAGAGCGGGCGCGCCTCATCACCCCGCGCGCGACGGAGAAGGGGCTGATGGTCGAGGTCGGCGTACCTGCCGAGCTGCCCGACGTCCTGATGGATCCCAAGCAGATCAGCCGGGCGCTCATGCTGATGCTGGACAATGCCATCAAGTTCACCCCCCAGGGGGGACGGATCACCCTGGGCGCGAAGGCGCACGTCGCGCCGGACGATGCGCCGCCCGGCTGGGAGTACGGCTACATCGAGGTGAGCCTGAGCGATACCGGCATCGGCATCCCTGCGGACAAGATTCCCCGCATCTTCGACAAGTTCTACCAGGTGGATGCTTCGGCCACGCGGAGCTATGGCGGAACCGGCCTGGGTCTGGCCTTAGTGAAACAGATCATGGATTCCCACGGCAGCCGGGTGACGGTCGAGAGCACCCCGGGTGTCGGCTCCACCTTCCGGTTCCGCCTGCCCATCGCCCACCCCAATGTCTGATGGGCCACTGGCCATCCGCCGCCTGGTAAGGCTTCGACGCGGGTGCGGGCATGCTTGGCCTCTGCTGCTCGCCCTTGCCTGTGGCCCCCTGATTGCCCCTCCGCCGGCATTCGGTGCGGCATCACAGCTCAGACTTCGTCTCGCACCCCAGCAGGTCAAGCAGGGCGGCGTGACGGTCCTGAGCATCAAATCGCCCGCTCCGATCCGTACGCTGCGGGTTCAGGTGGGCGACCGGGAGATCCGTCCCGTCTCCCCGGACAGCCAGGCTCACCTCGTACTGCTGATCGGCATGGATCTCGAGCAGTCGCCGGGCCCTATCCTGGTCCGCGCCGATGCGGTGGATGGCAGCGGCCGCTCCCTGACGGGGCGGCGGGTGCTCCGAGTCCTGGACGCGCACTTCCCCGTCCAGCGCCTCACCGTCCCCCGCCCCTTCGTAGACCTGGACCCCGCGACGCTCGAGCGGGTCGACCGCGAGAAGGCGGTCCTGGATCGCCTCTGGGAGACGATGACCCCAGACCGGCTCTGGCGCGGTCCGTTCCGCCTCCCGCTGGACGGGGCAGGTCCTGCCTCGGGCTTCGGGGAGCGGCGCATCATCAACGGGGAGTCTCGGGCGCCACATACCGGGGCGGATTTTTCGGCGCCCACGGGGGCACCGGTCTTCGCCGCCAACGTGGGTGTCGTGGCGCTGGTAGCAGACCACTTCTTCGCCGGAACCTCGGTCATCCTGGATCACGGCCTCGGCCTGTACACCATGTATTTCCACCTCCAGGAGAGCTCGGTGCAACCCGGGCAGCGGGTGGACACAGGGCAGGTCATTGCGCGGGTCGGGAGCACCGGCCGGACCACGGGGCCCCATCTCCACTGGGGAGCGCGTCTGTACGGAGCCCGGATCGACCCGCAAGGGCTGCTTCACTTGCCCTCACTGGAATGAGCCTGTCCGCGGATGGTAAAATTTGAAAGGAAAAGCGTTCGACCGTTCGGAGGTTCGGCAGTTCGGCTGTACCAGGAACAGCCGAACACTCGAACAGTCGAACAGCCGAACGCCTCTATGGATGGGCGAGTCGTGATGGACGAGGTGAGACCACAGGAGCAACCTGTCGAGCAAACGACGAGCGAGTTCAGGGTGGCCTATGTCGCCATCATCGGGCGGCCGAACGTGGGCAAGTCCACCCTCGTGAATCGGCTGCTCGGGCAAAAGCTGTCGATTGTTTCCCCTCGGCCCCAGACGACCTGGCATCGCATCCTTGGGATCAAGAATCTTCCCCAGGCGCAACTGCTTTTCCTGGACACCCCGGGAATGCACAAATCGGACGCGGTCTTCAACCAGAGCCTCGTCCGCGCCGCGCGGCGTGCCATGGACGATGCCGACGCTCTCCTCTGGCTGATCGACGCCTCGCAGCCGGAGGATCCGGACGACCAGCTCATCCTAGAGGAGCTTCGTGAGCGGAAGACAACGAAGGCGCCGGTGATCCTGGCCCTGAACAAGGTGGACCTCGTGGAGAAGCCGCTCCTCCTGCCCCTCATCGCCCGCTGGCAGGAGGCCTATGCCTTCGCCGAGATCGTGCCCATCTCGGCGACCGCGGGCGACAACGTGGATCGGTTGGAGTCTCTCCTGGTCCAGCACGCGCCGGCGGGACAGCCCTTCTACCCACCGGACGAACTCAGCGACCGTCCCGAGCGGTTCTTCATCGCCGAGATCATCCGAGAGCAGGCCTTCGCCCTCCTTCACCAGGAACTGCCCTATGCCATGGCCGTCCAGGTCGAGGCGGTGAGGGCGCGAGAGGGCCGGGACCTCACCGACGTCGAGGCCACGATTTACGTCGAGAAGGAAGCTCAGAAGGGAATCGTCATCGGCGCGGGCGGGAAGATGCTGAAGCGCATCGGCGAGCGGGCGCGGCCCGCGATCGAGGAACTCTTGGGGATCCACGTCTTCCTGCGTCTCTGGGTGAAGGTCCAGCAGGGCTGGCGCAAGGACGCGGCGGCTCTGCGACGGTTCGGCTACCTGGAACCTTGAACTGATTGTCGATTTCGGATTGCTGATTGTGGATTGAAATCTGCAATCTTCAATCTGCAATCGAAAATTGAGGAACCATGCCCCTGCACTCGACGGAGGCGATTGTCATCGGCGGCCACGATCTGGCCGAGGCGGATCGGATCGTGGTCTTCTACACCATGACGGCCGGCAAGGTGCGGGCGGTGGCGGAAGGGGCGCGGCGCATTCGCACGAGGTTCGGGGGCAACCTGCAACTTTTCGCCCAGGGGCGGCTGGTTTACTTCGAGCGACCCAACAAGACCCTGCATAAGGTGAACGAGTTCGCCGTGATCCGATCGCACCAGGCGCTCCGGGAGGATCTGGATCGGATGGTGCTGGGATCTATGGCGGTCGAGGCAGTGGCGCTCGGCGTGGAGGAGGGGGAGGCTTTCCCGGACCTCTACCATTTGCTGGCCGATGGGCTAGAGCTTCTGGAAGAGGCCGCTCGGCCTGCACTGGTAATCCAGGGGTTCCTCCTGCACCTCCTACGTCTTCTGGGATACCGCCCCGAACTCTCGGAGTGCGTGCGCTGCCGGAACAGTGTGCCACCCCGCGACGACGCGTACCTGAGTCCCAGCCAGGGCGGCCTGCTCTGCGCAGGGTGCATGCAGGGTGCTGCGGATGCCATTCCGACATCCTCGGGGGCCCTCGGATTTCTCCGGGGAGCCAGCGGTTCGACGCTTCGCGTCATAGATCGGATATCCATTCTTCCCCAAGTTTTACAAGAGGTTAGCAGCACCCTGCAGGCATTTCTGCGCCACGTCCTGGGCCGATCGCTGCGGTCCGCCGACTTCCTGGCCCGCCTGTAACCCTCGATCAATAAAGCCGTTCCGCCATCCAATCGGGCCTTTTCCCTTGACACGCTCTTCCGGGATTGTTAGCGTGTGTCGCGTTTTTCCATGGAGTGGCGAATGGAACCGACGATGACTTTTCAGGACTTGGTGCTTGCTCTGGAAAACTTCTGGGCGAAGCACGGGTGTGTCATCCAGCAACCGTATGACGTCGAGGTCGGCGCAGGAACCAGCAACCCGGCGACGTTCCTCCGGGTACTGGGGCCGGAGCCATGGAACGTCGCCTATGTGGAGCCGTCGCGGCGTCCCGCGGACGGCCGCTATGGGGAGAACCCGAACCGCCTGCAACACTACTATCAATACCAGGTGATCCTGAAGCCCTCCCCGGACAATATCCAGGAGATCTACCTCAAGAGCCTGGAGAGCTTCGGCGTGGATCCCTTGAAACACGACATCCGTTTCGTCGAGGACGATTGGGAGTCGCCCACGCTGGGGGCCTGGGGGCTCGGCTGGGAGGTGTGGCTGGATGGCCTGGAGATCACCCAGTTCACCTACTTCCAACAGGCCGGGGGCATCGAACTGAAGCCGGTGGCGGGAGAGATCACCTACGGCATCGAGCGCATCGCCATGTTCCTCCAGGGCGTGGAGAACGTGTACGACCTGAAATGGAACGAGCGCGTCACCTACGGCGACGTCCACCACAGGAGCGAGGTGGAGTGGTCTATCCACAACTTCGAGGAGGCGGATATCCCACTACAGCTTCGCCTCTTCGAAGCGTACGAGCGGGAGTCACTCCGATTGATCGAGAAGGGCCTGGTCCTCCCGGCCTACGACTATTGCCTGAAGTGCTCCCACACTTTCAACATCCTGGACGCGCGGGGCGCCATCAGCGTGACGGAGCGGACCCATTTCATCGGCCGCGTCCGGAACCTGGCGCGGCGGGTCGCGGAGGCGTACCTCAAGCAGCGGGAGGAGATGGGGTTCCCGCTCTTGAAGGCCGTTTCGGCCGGCCAGCCGGGACCGCACTCCTGACGCAGACATCCACAAGAGACCGGCACTCCGGATCCAAGCAGGCTTTCGTCACGCTGGGCGTGATGCCACGCCTCGAAGGCTGAACGAAGGCGACCGACGCCATGGGAAAAGAACTGCTCTTCGAGATCGGCACGGAAGAGATCCCCTCCGGCTACATCCCACCGGCGATGGAAGATCTGAAGACGGTGGCGGGCCGCCTGCTCCAGGAGCACCGGCTGACTTACACGAGCATCCGGACCCTGGCCACTCCACGGCGATTGACCCTGTTCGTGGATGGATTAGCGGAAGAGCAGGCGGATGCCCGCCGCGAGGTCGTCGGCCCCACCAAGACTGTGGCCTTCGACGCCGAGGGGAAGCCGACCCGAGCAGCCGAAGGGTTCGCCCGGGCCCAGGGCGTGCCCGTGGATCGCCTGGAGGTCCGCACGCTGGACCGCGGCGAGTACGTGGTGGCCGTCCAGGAGGAGAAGGGCGCCCCCACCCCCAAGGTGCTGCTGGCGCTTCTGCCCAAGCTCATGACCTCCCTGTCCTTCCCCAAGTTCATGCGCTGGGGTGCGGGGACGTTGCGGTTCGTGCGGCCCATCCGGTGGCTCCTGGCCATCTATGGGGGCGAAGTCGTCCCCGTCACCATCGAGGGGCTGAAGGCGGATGCCAAGACGTACGGCCACCGCTTCCTGTCCCCGCGCGGAGTGCGGGTGCGCGGTTTCCAGGACTACCTGGAGAAGCTGGAAGAGAAGTTCGTCATCGTGGACCCGGACCGACGGCGCGAGCTGGTGCGGACGCTGGCGACGGAGGCGGCGGCCACGGTCAAAGGGCAGCCGGTCCTGGACGACGAGCTGGTCGAGACGGTCACCCACCTGGTGGAGTTCCCCACCGTGGTTTGCGGCTCGTTCAAGCGGGAGTACCTGGAGCTGCCGCGCGACGTCATCATCACGCCCATGCAGAAGCACCAGCGGTACTTCCCGGTCGTGGATGCCGCCGGCAACCTCCTCCCCCACTTCGTGGCCATCTCCAACATGCGGGCCAAGGACATGGGGCTGATCCGCCAGGGGAACGAGCGGGTGCTCCGCGCCCGCCTGAACGACGCCGAGTTCTTCTACCGCGACGACCGGAAGCTCCCCCTGTCCGAGCGGGTCCCGCGCCTCACGCACATCATCTTCCAGGAGAAGCTGGGGACGATGTACGACAAGGTGCAGCGGATCGGCCGGCTGGCCGCGCAGATCGCGGACCGGGTGGATCCTAGCTGCCGGGTCATCGTGGAACGGGCCGCCTTCCTGTGCAAGGCGGACCTCGTGACCACCATGGTCAAGGAATTCCCCAACCTCCAGGGGACCATGGGCCGGGAGTACGCCCGGCTCTCGGGGGAGCCGGCGGAGGTGTGTCAGACCATCGAGGAACACTACCTCCCCCGCTTTGCCGGCGACAAGCTGCCGCAGTCGAACGCCGGCGCCGTGGTCGGCCTGGCGGACCGCCTGGATTCCATCGCGGGCTGCTTCGGCGTCGGCCTCATGCCGACCGGGTCGGAGGATCCCTACGCCCTGCGGCGGGCCGCCCAGGGGGTGGTGCAGATGATCCTGCACCGGAACTTCCGCGCCTCCCTGGGTGAGATGGTGGATCAGGCCCGAGAGGGCTTCGGTGGCCGGCTGGATCAGCATGCCGAGAAGATCCGGGGCGACGCGCTGGACTTCCTCCGCGGCCGGACCCAGGTGGTGCTGGTTGATCGGGGCTTGCCGGCGGACGTGGTCGAGTCGGCCCTGGCCGCCGGATCCGAGGATGTGGTGGATGCGGCCCGGCGCGCGGAGGCGCTCGCGGTGATGCGGCGGGAGGCGGACTTCGGCGAGCTGTCAGTGACCTTCAAGCGGGTGGTGGGCATCATTCCCAAGGGATTCGACCGGCCGGTGGATGTTGCGCGCCTGGTGGAGGGGGCGGAACGGGCGCTGCATGCCCAGGTGGTGGCCCTGAAGAGCGAGGTGGACACTCTCGTGGCGGCGCAGGATTACCTGGGG
>CAZXXV010000017.1:3158-5497 GCA_964644725.1 uncultured bacterium | reverse complement strand
GCCCATGGTGGACATGTTCTTCGAGGAGGTCCTGGTCATCGGACCGGACGAGGGGCTGACCCAGAACCGCTTCGCATTGCTCAAGGCGGTCTCGGACTCGTTCGCGAGGATTGCGGATTTCACGAAACTCTCGGGATAGGGGGGACATCGGAGGAGTGTATGGCCACGGCAAAGAAGTACGTGTTCTTCTTCGGCAAGGGCAAGGCGGAAGGTCGGGCGGAACAGAAGAACCTCCTGGGAGGCAAAGGGGCCAACCTGCACGAGATGACCCGGCTGGGCATCCCGGTGCCGGCCGGCTTCACCATCTCCACGGAGGCGTGCGTCTACTACACCAAGAACAAGAAGCAGTATCCAGCCGGCATGTGGAAGCAGGTGGAGGAGAACCTGAAGAAGGTGGAACAGGCCATGGGCGCGAAGTTCGGCGATCCTGGCAACCCCCTCCTGGTCTCGGTCCGGTCCGGGGCCCGGGTCTCCATGCCCGGCATGATGGACACGGTCCTGAACCTGGGACTGAACGACCAGACCCTCCAGGGCCTGATCGCCCGCTCGAAGAACGAGCGGTTCGCCTACGACTCGTACCGGCGCTTCATCCAGATGTTCGGTAACGTCGTCCTGGGCATCGACAAGCAGGCTTTCGAGCGGCTGCTGGAGGCCCAGAAGCACGCCAAGAAGGTGAAGCTGGACACCGAGCTTTCCCCCGTCGACCTGAAGGAGCTGATGGCACTCTACAAGCGCGTGGTGAAGGACAAGACCGGAAAGGACTTCCCCCAGGATCCCAAGGAGCAGCTCCGGCTGGCGATCAACGCCGTGTTCGAGTCCTGGGACACTCCTCGGGCCGTCACCTACCGGAAGCTGCACAACATCTCGGGGGACTGGGGGACGGCGGTCAACGTCCAGACCATGGTCTTCGGCAACATGGGCGACAACTCGGGGACGGGTGTGGCCTTCACCCGGGACCCGGGCACCGGCGAGCGGCGGTTCTTCGGCGAGTACCTGATGAACGCCCAGGGCGAGGACGTGGTGGCGGGCATCCGCACGCCCCAGCCCATCAGCCAGCTCAAGAAGTCCATGCCCAAGGTGTACGCCGAGCTGGAGCGGATCTACAAGCGGCTGGAGAAGCACTACACGGAGATGCTGGACATCGAGTTCACGATTCAGGACGGGAAGCTCTACATGCTGCAGTGCCGCGTGGGCAAGCGCACCGCGGCCGCGGCCGTGAAGATCGCCGTGGACATGGTGAAGGAGCGGCTGATCGACCAGAAGCTGGCCGTGCTGCGAGTGGAGCCGGGCCAGCTCGACCAACTCCTCCACCCGCGCGTGGACCCCGCGGCCAAGATGCAGAAGATCGCCAAGGGCCTCCCGGCCTCGCCGGGCGCGGCCGTGGGCAAGGTCGTCTTCACCGCCGCCGAGGCCGAGGCGGAAGCCGCCAAGGGAGAGCGGGTCATCCTGGTCCGGACCGAGACCTCGCCCGAGGACATCGGCGGGATGCACGCCGCCCAGGGGATCCTCACCGCCCGGGGTGGCATGACTTCCCACGCCGCCGTGGTGGCCCGCGGCATGGGCAAGCCCTGCGTCGCCGGCTCCACGGACATCACGGTGTACGAGGAGCACGGCTACTTCTTCGCCAAGGACCTCAAGATTCAGCGCGGCGACTTCATCACCCTCGATGGCGGTGTGGGCGAGGTGATGCTGGGCGAGGTGAAGCTGATCCAGTCCGAGATGTCGGGAGACTTCGCCACGCTGATGACCTGGGCCGACAAGTACCGGAAGATCGGCGTGCGGACCAATGCCGACACGCCCAAGGACGCCCAGGTCACGCGCAAGTTCGGCGCCGGGGGCATCGGCCTATGCCGGACGGAGCATATGTTTTTCGAGGGCGACCGCATCGACGCGGTCCGCGAGATGATCCTGGCCGAGGACGTGGAAGGGCGCAAGCGCGCCCTGGCCAAGCTGCTGCCCATGCAGAAGGCGGACTTCAAGGCCATCCTGGAGATCATGGGCGACCTGCCGGTCACGGTCCGCACGTTGGACCCGCCGCTGCACGAATTCCTGCCCAAGGCGGACGCCGAGATCGAGGAGCTGGCCAAGAAGCTCGGCCTGCCGGCCGAGCGGTTGAAGGCCAAGGTGGACGCCCTGCACGAGTTCAACCCCATGCTGGGGTACCGGGGCTGCCGCCTGGGGATCGAGTACCCCGAGATCACCGAGATGCAGGCTCAGGCCCTGTTCGAGGCGGCCTGCGAGCTGCGCAAGGCCGGCAAGAACCCGTACCCCGAGGTCATGATCCCGCTGGTCGGGACGCTCAAGGAACTCCAGCTCCAGCAGGACATCGTGGAGCGGGT
>CAZXXV010000017.1:0-3058 GCA_964644725.1 uncultured bacterium | reverse complement strand
CACCACACGGGGGGCCGATCCTTCGGCCCCCCGTTTTTTCTAGGAAGTGTGCAGGACCCTGTCCCCCCGTCCCCTGATCTTCGTGCCCGGCCTGAAGAGGATCACTCTCCGGCTTGCACCTCGGTTCGGATCCTGGTATAAGCCTTCCATCCCTTGGAGGGATGGCCCTCGGACCTCCCTTGAAGCCGACCGATGATGGGGCTTGACAAGGGTCTGATCGGTACGATGCTTATGGTTGAAATTGCCCCCCGTCCGACACGCCGCAAGGCCTCGGGCGGGGTTATCTGTTTTCGGGTTAACCCCTCGATCCCCTCTCCCCCGGGTACCCTCTGGGTGTGGAGAGGGTTGGGGTGAGGGGGGAGCTCGGACTCACGGCCTCTCACACCACTATGGAGTCAGGCTATGGGGATAGATGACGTCCTCAAGCCAAAACGCGAAGAGATCCTCCGCATCGCACGGAAACACGGTGTCGCTCGGGTTCAGGTCTTCGGTTCCTTCGCCCGCGGTGAGGCGGACGAGAGCAGTGACCTGGATCTCCTCATTGAGGTCGAAGGGCCGACGCCCCCTTGGTTTCCGGGCGGACTTGTGGCCGATCTGGAGGCGCTGCTCGGCCGCCGCGTGGACGTTATAGAGCCCGACGCCTTGCAGGAAGGAATGCGTGCAAGGGTCCTCCAGGAGGCCGTCCCGCTATGAAGGACGATCGGGCCTACCTTCGCCACATCCTGGAGTGTCTCGATGCTATCCAGGCATATACCGCGGAGGGTCGGGACAGGTTTCTCACGGATAGGAAGACTCAAAAGGCTACGCTCTCTCCGCGCCGCCGTTGCGGCGATGCTGCGCTAGCTAGAGCAAGACAGACCAGAAACGTGAGCCTTCCTCGCGAGTCCGCGACTCCAGGATCAGTCGCTGAAAATGGGCGATACACCTCCATCCAACACGAAGCGAGCGTGACGAGGCAGCGGAAGCATGACGATAAACAACGACATCGAGAAGCGGCTGTGGGGCAGCGGATCAACTCTGGGCGAAGGCCAGCCAGCGATGGCGCAAGGCGGTGGACCTCGGCGTCGGTGATCGGCGGCTTACCGCACCCTCCATTCTGCCCCCGTGCCCGACCCGGCGCGCCCCTGGACCGGCTCCTTTCCCGACTCTTGGCCCCACCCCCGCCCTTGCGCGCCCGCCGGGTTCCTGATATAAGCGGATCACGATTCGCGTGCCCTGCGAAGCTCATTCCGCACAGCTCCCGATGGTTCAGCGATGACCGCTGCCCTGCCGGTCAAGGGGCGGAAACGAATGTCTCCCCGGAGTGTTGTGCGACGGGGGAAGGGGATGGCTGCACCCCCGCCCATCGCCGGTTACGCAGCCCTGCTCGATGAGCTCAAGGCGCGCATCCGGGCCGCGCAAGTCAAGGCCGCCTTATCGGTCAACCGTGAGCTTATCCTGCTCTATTGGGACATTGGAAAGTCCATCGTCGAGCGCCAGCGGAAGGAGGGTTGGGGTAGGTCGGTGGTCGAGCGGTTGGCTCGTGATCTCCAGGCCGAATTTCCTGGGATCTCAGGTTTCTCGCCCCAGAACATGTGGTATATGCGGGCCTTTTACCTGGCTTGGACGGTTGAGGTCGCAAATCTCCAACAACCTGTTGGAGAATTGGATGGCGAAAATCTCCCACAAGCTGTTGGAGAAATCCCATGGGGTCATAACCTCCAGCTCTTGTCCAAACTGAATGACCCAAGCAAGCGGTTCTGGTACGCCCAGAAAACCATCGAGCACGGCTGGTCCCGGGCCGTGCTGGTTCATCAGATCGAGTCCAGCCTGTACGAACGCCAGGGGAAAGCCGTCACGAACTTCGACCGAGCGCTGCCGCCGCCTCAATCCGACCTGGCACGACAAGCCCTCAAGGACCCGTATGTCTTTGATTTCCTGACTCTCACTGAGGATGCTGCCGAGCGCGAGCTGGAGCGAGGGCTCTTAGCCCACATCCGCAAGTTCCTGCTGGAGCTGGGCACAGGCTTCGCCTTTGTCGGCCAGCAGCACCATCTGGAAGTCGGCGGCGAGGACTTTTACCTCGATCTGCTCTTCTACCACCTGCGCCTGAGATGCTACGTGGTAATTCATCTGAAAGTCGAACCCTTCAGGCCCGAATTTGCCGGCAAGATGAACTTCTACCTGTCGGCTGTGGACGATCGACTGCGCCAGCAGGACGACAAGCCCTCCATCGGCTTGATCCTGTGTAAGGACAAGAGCAAGATCATCGTCGAATATGCTTTGCGGGATACCCGGAAGCCGATGGGAGTAGCTTCTTATCGCCTTACCGCTTCGCTGCCCAGGCACCTGAAGGGAAGCCTGCCGTCGATTGAGGAGTTGGAGGCCGAACTGGGCGGAAGGATGAGGGCCACAAAGGGCCGGTAGGCTTGATCTCGCAGACTTTGATTTCAGGCGGGATGGTTAGATGCGGAGGCTTCGCTACTGACTCACCGGCGAAGACTGACCAAACATAACGAGGCAGCAAGGAAATGACGACCAACAACGACATCGAGAGGCGGCTCTGGGCGGCGGCGGACCAGTTGTGGGCGAACTCGAACCTCAGGCCGTCCGAGTTCTCAACGCCCGTCCTCGGGCTGATCTTCCTGCGGTACGCCGACCACAAGTTCGCGCAGGTTGAGGCGGCGCTGGCCAAGCGGGCGAAGGCATCGCATGGGCGGCGGCGAATAGGCAAGACCGACTACCAGGCCGAGGGCGTCCTGTACCTGCCCGAAGCGGCACGATTCTCGAACCTCCAGAAGCTGCCCGAGGGCGCGGATCTGGCCAAGGCGGTGATCGCCGCCATGAAGGCCATCGAGGCCGAGAACGAGGAGCTGAAGGACATCCTCCCCAAGACGTACAACCGCCTCGACAACGCCACGCTGATCGAGCTGTTCCGGGTGCTCGGCTCGATCCCGATGGACATCGAGGGGGATGCCTTCGGGAAGATCTACGAGTACTTCCTCGGCCTGTTCGCGATGAAGGAGGGGCAGAAGGGCGGCGAGTTCTTCACGCCCACCAGCATCGTCAAGCTGATCGT
>CAZXXV010000016.1:8777-18673 GCA_964644725.1 uncultured bacterium | reverse complement strand
GGGAGAGGGAGCAGAAATGAGTGTCACCGTATTTGCGTTCGGCAGCACTTAGACCGCGTCACCGGGCCCCGGGCAAGGGAGCGCACGAGGCCTCGGTCGTGATGGTCGGGAGGCACTCGGTCGTCCCGAGAAGGAGATTGCGCAACCGGCGGCTCGTGCAATCTCCTTGATTTCCCCGCGGGCGGCTCCTATACTGCCGGCCATGTTCCTCGCCGAACTCTGCGTCAAGCGACCGGTCTTTACCACCATGCTCATCATGGCGCTGGTGGTGATGGGCTGGTTTTCCTACGACCGCCTCGGCCTAGACCTCCTCCCAAAGATCGATCGGCCTGTCGTCACCGTCACCACCAAGCTCGCCGGCGCCAGCCCCGAGGAGATGGAGACCCAGGTCACCAAGCTGGTCGAAGAGGTGGTCAACACCATCAACGGCCTGGAGGAGCTGCGCTCCAGCACCAGCGAGGGCAACTCGCGGGTGACGGCCATCTTCGCCCTGGAGCGCGACCCGGACGTGGTCGCCCAGGACGTGCGGGACAAGATTTCCACCATCTTGGCCAAGTTCCCCAAGGACACGGACCCGCCCATCGTGGAGAAGTTCGATCCGGACTCGGCCCCCATCCTGGCCATCGTGGTCTCGGCCCGCCGGGACCAGCGAGAGATCACCGAGTTCGTGGACAAGCGGATCAAGCAGCCGCTGGAGACGATCAGCGGGGTGGGCAGCATCACCTTCGTGGGCGACCGCAAGCGGGAGATTCAGGTGACGCTGGACCCGCGGAAGCTGGCAGCTTATCGGGTGAGCATTGAACAGGCCAAGGAGGCCGTCGCCCGACAGAACCTGGAGATCCCGGGCGGCCGCGTCACCTTCGGCGACAGCGAAAAAGTCCTGCGGACCATGGGCCGTGTCCGCACGGCCGAGGAATTCGGGGACGTGATCGTTGCGACCAAGACCGGCGTCCCGATCCAGTTCGGGGACGTGACCGTGACGAACAAGACCGGCACGCCCATCCGCATCCGCGACCTGGGCGGCGTGGTGGACGGGACCGAGGAGCCGCGGACGATCTCGCGCTTCAACGGCGAGAACGCGGTCTCCCTGCTGGTGCGCAAGCAGTCGGGGACCAACACCGTCAAGGTGGCGGACATGGTCAAAGAGCGCCTGGCTGAGATCGCCAGGACGCTCCCGCCCGACTACAAGGTGCAGACCGTCCGGGACCAGTCCCGCTTCATCCGCCGATCCTTCGAGGAAGTCCAGACCCACATGATCCTGGGCGGCTTCCTGGCCGCCACCGTGGTGTTCCTGTTCATCCGGAACCTGCGCTCCGCCATCATCGCGGCCGTCTCGATCCCCACCTCCATCATCGCCACGTTCACCATCATGCGGGCCCTGGACTTCACCCTGAACAACATGACCATGCTGGGCCTCAGCCTCTCCACGGGCATCGTGATCGATGACGCCCTGGTGGTGCTGGAGAATATCTACCGCTACATCGAGGAGGAGGGGCGCACCCCGATGGAGGCGGCGGTGGAGGCCACCCGGGAGATCGGCCCGGCCGTCATGGCAACGACGCTGTCCCTGGTCGTCATCTTCGTCCCGGTGGCCTTCATGCAGGGTCGCATCGGCCGCATGTTCTTCAGCTTCGGCATCACCGCGGCCTGCGCCATCCTGGTGTCGCTCCTGGTGGCGTTCACCCTCACCCCCATGCTCTGCTCCCGCTTCCTCAAGGTCCCGGAGGCGAACGGGACACACCGCCGGTCCAAGGAGTCCCGCTTCTTCCGGGTCATCGAGCGGGCGTACGACCGACTCCTGCGCCTGTCCCTGCGGCACCGGCCGGTGGTCCTGCTGCTGGCGATCCTGACGGCGGCGTCCACCTTCTGGCTCTACCGCTACATCGGCGAGGAGAGCTTCGTGGACGACGACCAGAGCGAGTTCGAGGTCTTCATCCAGGCGCCCGAGGGGTCCTCCCTCGAGCGGACGGATCGCATCCTGCGCCAGGTCGAGGGGGAGATCGCGAAGCTCCGGGGCGTTCAGGTCCTGTTCTCCACCGTTGGCGTGGGGGAGCAGGCCGCGGTCACCGACGCCAGCCTGTACGTGGGCCTGACCCCCTTGCGGGAAGGAACGGAGTTCGACCGCATCGCCCAGCACCTCGGCCTGCGGAAGCTGGTCGGGCTCCCCCCGCTTCGCGAGCGGGACTTCTCCCAGCAGGACGTGATGCGGGAGGCCCGGAAGATCATGGCCAAGTATCCGGACGTCACGGTCAGCGTCCAGAATCTGTTCACCACGGGGCAGACCGGCTCGCGCCGGCATCCGTACCAGCTCGTCCTGCGGGGGCCGGACCTGGAGCAACTGGATCGCTACTCCCAGGCGCTGGCCGCGCAGGCACGGGCTGTCCCCGGCTTGGAGGACGTCGATACGACACTGGCCCGGCGCAAGCCGGAGATCCGGGTGCAGATCGACCGGGACAAGGCCGCCGTCGTGGGCGTCGGCGTGGATGCCATCGCCAGCAGCCTGCGCACCATGGTGGGCGGGGAGGAGGTCACCAAGTTCAAGGAGGCCGACGACCAGTACGTCGTCCGGCTGCGGCTGCAAGAGGACTTCCGGAAGAATGCCGAGGTGATCAGCGACCTGTACGTCCCCAGCACGAAACTGGGCCTGGTGAAGCTGAACAACGTGGTGCGGCTATCGGAGGAGAAGGGGCCCAACCAGATCGACCGCCTGGATCGCGACCGCCAGGTGGGGATCATCGCCAACCTGGACCCCCGATTGCCCATCGGCGAGGCGGTGAAGCAGATGGCCCCCAAGGTGGCGGCCGTGAAGCTGCCGCCCGGCTACACGACCAAGTACTTGGGCCGGGCCCAGATCCTGGTTGAAGCCCGGGTCAACTTCCTGATCGCCCTGAGCCTGAGCCTTATCTTCATCTACATGGTCCTGGCGTCCCAGTTTGAGAGCTTCGTCCATCCCTTCACCATCATGGCCTCGCTGCCTCTGTCGCTGCCCTTTGGCCTCCTCTCCCTCCTGGTCGTGGGGACGACCATGAACATCTTCAGCGCCATCGGAGTCCTGATGCTCTTCGGGGTGGTGAAGAAGAACGCGATCCTGCAGGTGGATTACACCAACGTCCTGCGAGAGCGTGGGCTGGCACGCTTCGAGGCGATCATCAAGGCAGATCACGCGCGGCTGCGCCCGATCCTGATGACGACCATCTCCATCATCGCCGGGATGCTCCCCATCGCGCTGGGGAAGGGGGACGGCTCCGCCTCCCGGGCGGCCATGGCCACCGTCGTGGTCGGCGGCCAGAGCCTGTGCCTCGTGCTCACCCTCCTCGTCACCCCCGTGCTGTACACCTACTTCGACGACTTGCAGTCCCTCCGGGTCGGGAAGCTGAGCAAGCTGCCCGACTGGTTCTGGGAGCGGCTGCGTTGGGTCCCCAACCGGGTCGCGCGCCAGCCGGCAGAGGCCCCGGCCAGCCCACCGGCCGAGCGTACGACGGCCGCCGACTGATCCACCTCGCCGGGAGCGACGCGCCCGGGACCGCCGGGAACTCGGATTCAGAATCGGCCTGGTCTCTCTTTGCATTTGCCACTCCCCGGTTGCGAGGGAGCCATCCCTCGGAGGGCCCGCCATGAAGCTCGTCCTGCTCGTCTTCAACTTCATCTACGACGAACCGGTTCGGGCCATGATCGAGCAGCACCGGATCCCGGGATTCACGGAGGTGCCCAAGGTCTTCGGCACCGGAGAGTCGGGGAAGCGCTTCGGCACCCATGCTTTCCCGGGCCACGATACGATGCTCCTGACCGTGGTGCCGGACGAGCAGGTGTCGCCGCTCCTCGAGGAGATCACGCAATTCAAGCGGGGGCTCGCCGATCGAGCGAAACGGCATGGAGGGATCAAGGCCTTCGTGCTGCCAGTGGAGCAGACGGTCTGAACGTGAAACGTGAGGCGTGAGGCGTGAAACGTGAAACGCGAGGCGTGAGGCGTGAAACGTGAAACGCGAACGGGGAACGAACCTTCACGTTTTACGTTTCACGTTTCGTGTACGGTCACCGGATGATCCGGAACTGGGCACTGAGGGTGGTGAGGGGCTTGCCGTCGGCGGAGGCAGGGACCCAGGTCAGGGTGAGGAGACTCGCCCGCTGTGTGGCCTGCTGGAAATAGAGGAACCCCTGGACGCGGACACCGGGCAGGACCCGTCCCTCGCGGAGGGCCAGCGTCAGGATGTCGTACCCGGTCGGCCGGGACCACGAATAGGGGTAGTCATAGAAGAATGGGTCCGGGTAGTATGGGCCATAGAACGGGTATCCATAGTACGGGTAGCGATACGACCAGTAGGGATAGGGCCACCAGGGTCCGGGCCGAGCGAGCAGCGGGGGGTAGGACGGCATCCTCCCGTAGCGGCTGGGCAAGTCGCCGTACGGCCAGCGAGCGCCGAACAAGGCCCGGGCCACCTCGGCCGGGGGGACTGCGCGGTACTGGTTGCGGGCCTCATCCACTGCAAGGAAGTCCCCGTAGCGGACCTGGATCTCTTCGGTCCGATCGTTCTGAATCCGGATCTCCACGGGCGTGTAATGGCGGCCGAGGTCGCTGGGGTAACCGGACCAGGTGTTCGGCAGGATGGTCAGTTGGATCCCAGCGTCCGTCAGGGTGACGCTGGGCTGGGAGGGCGCGGTCGCAACCTCCAGGCGAGGGCCAGCGCAGCCGGCGAGGCCGAGGATTGCCAGGAGGACGGGAAGCTTCGCCCAGCGACCAGATATTACGTTCACGGCTGAAGCCCCTTGATCTTCTTTCGACGCCCGCGATATAATCGCGTCGCCTGTTCGTTCCCGCGGACGATCCTCGGAGGAGAATTTTAGCAGGAACGCGACCCTACTTCAATCACACGCAGCCGGAGGAAGCCGGATGGCCACGAGCCGCGCCGAATTGGAAAAGCTGACAACGCCGAAGCTTCGCGAGCTGGCGCTGGAGAAGTATCCGAACCTGACGGGTGTCTCGGGGATGAAGAAGGAAGAGCTGGTCCAGGCGATCATCGCCGAGGAGGTGCGCCTCGGCCTGCGCCCCAAGGAGGAGCGTCGGCAGGCCACGGCCGACATGGGTGTGACCCAGTTGAAGGCCGCCATCCGCACGCTCAAGAAGACCCGCGACTCGGCCCTGCAGGGAAAGGACCTGGCAGGCTTGGCGGCGGCTCGCCAGCAGATCAAGTGGATGAAGCGGCGACTCAGGAAGTTGCGGGAGGCGTCCTGAGACATTTCCGATTGCGGACACCCAAGGGGTACCCGGATCTCGAATGGGTCGGCCAATCCGCAATCCTCAATCCGAAATCCGCAATTGTCACAGGAGGTGCCCATGCCAACCTACGATTTCCGTTGTGGCGGCTGTCGGAAGAAGTACACCCTGACCATGTCCATCTCCGAGCGGGACCGCAAGCGCATCAAGTGCCCGAAGTGCGGGTCCAGCAAGGCTGAACCGATCTTTTCCTCTTTCTTCGCCAAGACGTCGCGGAAGAGCTAGGCGTCTGTAGCGGCCTGAACGGGGAGGGGGCCTGGATGGATGTGACGGTCGGGGCCCAGGACAGCGCCGCAGAGGGCAGGGCCTCGTGCCGAGAAGGCCGCGCGATTTCCAGATCCCCGTGCGTCGCCTGGCTCCTGGCGGTCGGCCTCGCGAAACGTGGGGGATCCCTTCGAGCTGATCGTCCGTCGCGACGAGCAGAATCTCGGCCTGGTGGTCCAGAGTGGAGATCGCCAGGACTTCTTCCCGTCTCCATTGCAGGGGCGGGGGCGTGCGCAGTGATCGCGGCCCGCGTATCGGGCGCGCTCTTGCCGAGGCGGCGAGGGGCCCGCGGGTAGGCAGCCCATGATTCTAATCACGGGGGGTACCGGGTTTGTCGGGCGGCATCTGGTCCGGCGGCTCTGCGGCGCCGGGGAGGCGGTGCGGTGTCTTGTGCGGCCCGGGTCCTCGGGGCTCGAGTGGCTGCAGTTGCATCCGATCGAGGTGGTGGCGGGGCACCCCTTGGATGCGGACGCTGTGACCACGGCGTGCCAGCGAATCCGGCAGATCATCCATCTCGCTGCGCCGATCCATGAAGGCCGGGACGCAGTGGTGGAACGGATCCATCGCGAGGGCATGGCGCTCCTCCTGGAGGGCGCGCGGGCGGCCCGCGTCGAGCGGTTCCTGATGGTGAGCCCGCTCGGGACTGGATCGTCATCCGGCCTGCCGTTCCTGCGGAGCCGGGGGTGGGCCGAGGACCAGCTACGCGAGAGCGGCATCCCCTTCGTCATCCTCCAATCTTCCCTGATGTTCGGTCTCGGCGACCGGCTGATCAGCGGAATGATCCGCCTGCTGCAGCGGACGGGGCTCCTCCTGATCCCGGGGACCGGGAAGACCATGCTGCAGCCGATCTGGGTGGGAGACGTGGTCTCGTGCCTGTTGCGGGCGCTCCACGGTGAGGAGGCCCTGGATCGCACCATCCCGATCGGTGGGCCGCAGCATCTCACTTACGAGGAGATCGCGGACCAGGTGGGCAAGATGCTCAATATCCCTCGGGTGAAGGTCCACCTGTCCCGGCGGGCCGTGGCCTGGGTCACCCGGCTGCTGGAGGGCCTGGGTCTGAACCCGTTCCTAGGGTACCGCCACCTGGAACTCCTCGAGGTGGGAACCATTACCGCCCTCGATGCGGTGAGGCGCAGCTTCGGATTCCAGCCGATGCCGCTGATCGAGGGGGTGGCCTACCACATCCTGCCCAGGAGAGAGGTGGGAGCGTCGGGACCACCGTCCGGAGTGGTCCGAGGATCGCGCACCCGCGACCGGCGGTAGCCGCGACCCGACGGGTGTCATCCCTCGCCAGCTTTTCGAGTCCGCATTCCGAATTCCGCAATGCTCGTCCCCGATTCCGCATTCCGAATTCCGCATTCCGCATTCGGGTACCCCCTGGTGTTCCGCACTCCGCATTCGGCAATCCCCATTCTGCATTCCGGATTCCTCATTCCGCAACGTTTTTGGGATTCGGCATTGGCCATGAGCCATGAGCCATGAGCCACTTCCATTCCGCATTCGCCATTCCGCACTCCGCATTTCCTTGAAGTTTCCCCTGTCCTGCCGTATCCTTCCGCGGCGTTTCCTGGGCCTCACGTTTCACGCGAGGACTGCTGGGCATGCACACGGCGCGAAGCTGGATGCTGGGAGCATTCTGTCTCTTCCTGGCGGCGACCATCTGGGGCGGCATGTACGTGGTCAGCAAGTATGTCCTCGACTACATCCCGCCCATGACGCTCCTCCTCATGCGGCTGATCATCGGCGCCGCGACACTCCTCCTGGTCATGGTGGCAGGCCGATCGCCGTGGGTCGCGCGTCGCGACCTTGCCCGGATGGCCTTGCTAGGGCTCGTGGGGTTCGGCATCTCGCTGGGGGCACAGTTTGCCGGCACGCGGCTTTCCTCCGCAGGCCACGGCGCCGTCATCACCTCGGTCACGCCTGGCTTCATCCTGGTCTTCGCGGCCGCCCTGCTGAAGGAACGCATCACGTGGGTCAAGGTGGCAGCCGTCGGGATCGCCACGGCCGGCGTCCTCGTGGTGGCGGAGCAGCCGGGCGGATTCCGCCTCGAGGCGCGAGCCTTCTGGGGGGATCTGCTCCTCCTGGTTGCCGGGATCACCTGGGCGCTCTACACGGTCCTGGGTCGCCTGGCGGCCAACCGATATCCGCCAGTGACCGTGACGACCTACGCGACGCTCTTCGGGATCCTGTGGGTTCTTCCAGTCATCCCGGTGGAGGTGAGAGGGATGGCCTGGCAGCCGTTCCCATCGGCCGTGTGGTGGGGGATCCTGTACCTGGGAGTGGTTTCCACGGCCCTGGCGTTCTATCTGTGGAACAAGGGATTCACCCTGCTGGATGCTTCCACGGGCTCGCTGTTCTTCTTCGCCCAGCCGGTGGTGGGGGCGGCGCTGGGCTGGCTGCTTCTCGGGGAGAGTTTGACTGCTCGCTTCCTGCTCGGGACCGCCGTGGTCATCGCAGGAGGCGTCTTGGCCACGCGCCAGTCGACACCTGGCTAGCTCATGGCTCATAGCTCATGGTAGTTGCCATGAGCCATCGGCTATGAGCTATGAGCCGGTGTGGTTCCTGCTTGACTTGACGCGGAATCCCCGACTATTGTGGGCCGCATGAGGATCTCGGTCCTCATCCCGGCGCTGCCGTGGGTCCCGGTAGTTCGGGCGTTCTCGAATACCCGAACAGCCGAACTGCCGAACAGCCGAACGGTCTTCTGAGGGAGAAATGATGTTCGCCCCGCCTGGATCCATCGCGCTGCAGATCGGGCCGCTGGCCATCCGCTGGTACGGCCTGCTGATCGCCACGGGCGTCCTGCTGGGAACCACCCTGGCGCACCGCGAGGCCATCCGGCGTGGAGAGGACCCGGACAAACTGCTCAACGCCATCGTCGCCACGGTCCTCGTGGCGCTGGTGGGCGCGCGCCTGTATTACGTGGTGTTCAACTGGGATTACTACGCGGCCAATCCGGGCAAGATCGTGGCCGTGTGGGAGGGGGGCCTCGCGATCCACGGTGGGCTGATCGCCGGGGCGTTGGCGACCATCCTCTATTGTCGGCACGCGGAGCTTTCCCTGCCCGTGACGCTGGATATCATGGCGCCCTGCGTGGCAATCGGCCAGGCCATCGGCCGCTGGGGGAACTTCTTCAACCAGGAAGCCTTTGGGGTCCCGACGGATCTGCCGTGGAAGCTGTACATTGACCCCGCCCACCGGCCGCCGCACCTGGCAGGCTTCGAGTATTTCCACCCCACGTTCCTGTATGAGTCGCTCTGGAACCTCCTGGTGTTCGCCATCTTGTGGTTCGGGCTACGGAAGCGGTTGCAGGGCAGGCCCGGCGCCCTGACCCTGTGCTACCTGGGCCTCTATTCCATTGGTCGCTTCTTCGTCGAGGGGCTGCGGATAGACAGCCTGATGCTGGGAAGTCTCCGCGCCGCCCAGGTGGTGAGCCTCCTCCTGGTCGTTGCTTCGGGTCTGGGTCTCTTGCTGATGATCCGGCGAAAGTGAGCGGGCACTGGCGCGGGAGCTGGGTAACACCCTTCCGGAAATTCTTTACGAGCTCCTCAGCGGCCGGGAACTGGCGGCGCGCATGGGTCAGGCCATTCTGATCAGTACGACCGACGCGGAGGGATGGTCTCACCCCGCCCTGTTGTCCTACGGCGATTCCCATCTCACCCGCTTCGAGGCGAGGATCGAGGGGGTGTTGGCGGACCAGGCGCGTGAGGATGTCGAGCCCGGCGCGCGCATCACGGGGGGGATCATGTTTGACCCGGGGCGCCCCGTGAAAGAAGTGCTGCAGGGCTGGCAGGCTATGGTGGATGGCCTGCGGAGGGAGGCATGAGGTTGGTCGTCGGCATCTCGGGCTCCAGCGGGTCCATCTACGGGATCCGCTTGCTGGAAGTGCTGCGAGGCGTTCCTGACCTGGAGACACATCTCATCATCAGCGAGGCCGCCAAGCAGACTATCCTGGAGGAGACCGACTACACCATCAAGGATGTGGAGGCGCTGGCGACGCACGTCTATGACAACCGGGACATCGGCGCGGCGCTGGCCAGCGGATCGTTTCGAAGGGGCGGGATGGTCATCGCCCCCTGCAGCATCAAGACGGTCTCGGCCCTGGCCAACTGCTACGCGGAGACGCTGATCTGCCGTGCGGGCGATGTCACCCTGAAGGAGGGGCGCCCGCTGATCGTGGTGGTCCGCGAGACGCCGCTTCACGCCGGGCACCTTCGCCAGCTGCTGGCCCTGGCGGAGCTGGGGGCCGTGATCCTCCCTCCCATGCCGGCCTTCTACCATCGCCCCAAGACGGTGGACGACATCGTAAACCACACCGTGGGCCGCGTCCTGGATCGGCTCGGGATCCCGCACGAGCTGA
>CAZXXV010000016.1:0-8677 GCA_964644725.1 uncultured bacterium | reverse complement strand
CCCGTGCACTTTGATTTCGACGCCGGCACGGGGCGTCATCGGATCTGGGGTACGGCCTTCCTCTCGCACGAAGGATTGGCCGTGAACCTCGTGGGCGGGGAGGTACCCCACATCGGGGCGGTGGCTGTCAGCATCCCGCGCCCCAGCCTGGCGAACCCGAGACAGCGGAGCGCCACTACGTCGGTCATCACCGTGGTGGGCCACAAGGAGGATGAACTTGCCCGGCCGATTGCGGCCGAGCTGGCGAGGACATTGGACCGCACGACGGTGGTCGTGGCCGGGGTGCACATCCGCGGCGCCAGCCCGGCGGATCTTGCCAGGATCTTCGAGAATGCCGGGCGCGCCGTGGAAGTCATCATCGCCAAGGTGAAGGCGGCTGCCCGAAGATCGCGAATGGCTGATCGCTGATCGTTGCTGGCTCTTGGCTCATCGCTCATGGCAAGAACCATGAGCCATCAGCCATGAGCCAGCAGCCAAAGGAGACACGCATGAGATACCAGAGGATGCTCCGGGTAGTGATGGCTGGTCTGCTGGTGTTGTTGGTCGGAGTAGCCGCCGCTGGACCCGGCTGGGCAGAGCAGGCAGCCCCGCCGCCGGCCACCGCCAACGACTCGCCAGGGCTCAGGGCTATGGCGGCCGTGGCTGGGGCTATCGGGAGCTTCTTCTACATCCCGTTCAAGGTGGGGGCGATGTGTCCGGGGATGGCGTTGGCCTCCGGTGCCAGCCTGGCGGTGACGGGGGGCGACAAGGCCACGGGGGAGTATCTACTCCGTGTTGGCTGCACCGGGACGTACTTCATCACGCCGCAAATGGTCCGGGGGCAGGAAGAATTCCAGGGAGCTGGGGCGCGGTAACCGGAGAGCCCCAGGGGGGTTGGGGAGGATGCGAGCTCAGTACATCCGGGGAGCGGTCGCTCTGCTTCTGGGTGCCCTGATCTTCTGGACGGCCGGGTGTGCGACGGTGCGGGGACTGGGAGAGAACATCCAGTCGCTCGGGCGCGGCATCAAGAAGGTCTTCACGCAATAGCTCATGGTAGTTGCAATGAGCCATCAGCCATGAGCAATGAACTACAGGGCGCTGATAGAGTACCGCACCCCCTGCACCTTGCCGTCCCGAAAACGAATCGTCAGGACCTTCTCGACCCCCGCTCGCAGGAGGGAGGGTGGGACGTGATAGCGGTAGGCCCACTCTTCCTCGTTCTGCATGAAGACCTTGGTCTGGGGATTCCCCAAGAGATTCACCACGTCCTCCGGCGTGTGGGTGCCGGATCGGATCAGGTTGATGCGTTGCTCGTCGAAGTTCTGGCCCTGGGTGTTGTACATTCGCTGAGGCTCCCCGCTGACGGCGGCTGCCCCGCCCGCCGCGGTCATCAGCAAGAGGGCTGCGGGCCCGCAGCCCAGGCCCGGCAGGAGGATCACCAGGGCCAGCCCGATCCCGGCAAGACCATTTCTCCCCCGCATCCCTGAGGGCCTCATCCTCTCCCTCCCGAGGTGCGGCGTTGCTGCACCACGTAGTCCTCGACCAGCCGGGTCAGCAACTCCTTCACGGTCGTGTCCTGTTCTAGGGCCAGGATGCGGAGCGCCTTCACCAGCCGCGCCGGCAGCTTGGCCTGGAGCAGCCGCTCGGCTTCCATCACCTGGGTCGTCTTCCGCGTGCGGCGCGCGGGCATGGGTCATGACCCTCACAGTATGCGGCAATACTAATATGCTGAAATGGATCCATTGTCAACATAAGAGTATTGGAGCATGATCGCTGGCTGAGGCCCAGCGGTTTCGCCGGCAGCACCCTGCTCGGGCAACCGATCACGCCACGCAGGGCCGTCCGGCGGCTCGGGACGCCTGGCTCTCCTGGGGCTGCGATCGCACCGCATCACGAAACGCTCGGAGGCCCCTTTCCCGGCGGGGAAATCGTGTTGACGCCTGAACGTGCGCGTGCTAAGACTCTCGCGGTCTTGCCGAGAATGGACCGAAGAGCGCTCGGCAGTTTCCGTCATTGGCGCATTCGGCCATTCAACTGCCTAGAAAGCCCTCGGCTTCACGCCGGCTCAGCGACACCGGCGGGTTCCCTCACTGGAGTGTCAATCCGTCCTCAGCGGAAACATCGCCGCCTGACGCCGGGGGCAAGCGAGGAAAGACACGGCCATGTCTCTTCACTGGTACGCGCTTCGGACCCGCTCCCGTCACGAGAAGCGCGTGCGGGAGCAGCTCGAGGCCCGGGGGATCGAACCGTTCCTCCCCCTGGTGGAGCGGTGGCGGCAGTGGAAGGACCGCCGCAAGCGGGTGGCTTTTCCGCTCTTCCCTGGCTACTGCTTCGCCCGATTCCCGCTGTCCCAGCGGGTCGTCGTCCTGGCCACGCATGGCGTGGTCCAGATCCTCGGGAACCAGGACGGCGCGCTACCCGTCCCCGATACAGAAATCGAGGCGGTCCGCCGCCTCGTCGAGAGCACCCTGCCCTACGATCCGCACCCATACCTCACGAAGGGAATGCAGGTGGAGGTGATTCGCGGCCCCCTGGCGGGCCTGCGCGGCCTGCTGCTGCGCAAGGGCGCCCGCGCGCGGCTGGTCATCGGCGTCACCCTGATTCACCAGGGCGCCTCCGTCGAACTGGACGCGCATGATGTCATCCCCGTCTCGTGAAGGACCTGCCGGGGTGCAAGGGAGCAAGGGGGCAAGGGTGCAAGGGAGTAGGGGGGACACGCCCCCCAGCGCCTCTGCCTCCCCGCTCCCCTGCGGTTCCTGGACCATCATGACTGCGTACTACTCCTCGCACAGACGCGCCGAACGCCTGATTGCCACAGGGCGGGTCGGGCTGGTGGCGATAACACTGCTGGCGATCTGGGTGGATCCTTCCGACCTCGCTCTCTCCCCGCGGATGGCCTTCGGTTTGCTCGCCGGCTATCTGGTCTGTGCCCTGCTGATCCTCCTCCGGGTCTGGCGCTCGCCCGCGCCCTTGGGCCGCCTGCCAATGGTCAGCCACGCCTTCGATCTGGCCGTGTTTTGCCTCGTCGTGGTCTTCACCCGAGGCGCCACCGGCCCCGTTTTCGTCTATGCCGCGTTCCCCCTGGCGTGCGCTACCCTGCGCTGGCTGTGGCGTGGGACGCTCTGGACCGCGGCGGCCATCCTGGCGGCCCACATCGGGCTGAGCCTGCTCGCGGCGGAGGTCGTGGGCGGCCATGCCGTCGAGCCTGCTCGCGTCATCATTCGGAGTCTTTGCCTGGCGATGATGGCGACCTTGCTGGGCTGCCTGGGCGCCTACGAAGAATGGGTGCGGGAGGAGATCTCCCGGCTGGCGTCATGGCCGCGCACCCTTCCGCGGGAAGCCCCCGCACTGGTGCGCGATCTTCCGGAGCACACGGCGAGCCTCCTCGGCTCTCCGCGCGTGCTCATGGGTTGGGAGGAGCCGGAAGAACCCTGGTTCCATCTGGCGTCGTGGTCTCGCGGAGAGTTCCAGTGGAACCGTCAGCCGCCCGGCACCTACGACCCGCTTGTGGCGGAACCGCTGGCCGGCACCGATTTCCTCTGCCCGGATGCCCGCGCTGCGGTCCCCACGTGCCTTCACACCCCCTCCGCGCGGCTGCAGCGCAGGCAGGGGCCGCCCCTTCACCCCGATTTGCAGGCGCGGTTTGCCATCGGGTCCGTCCTGTGCTTGCGATTGCACGGGCAGGTCGTGAAGGGCCGCCTGTTCTGCCTCGACAAGCCGGGACTGACGGCGGATGGCTTGGTGCTGGGCGAGATCGTGGCCCGGCAGGTGGCGGCCCGCATGGACCACTTCTACCTGCTGCATCGGCTGCAGCAGGCAGCGGCCACGGAAGAGCGCATCCGCCTGGCTCGTCAGTTGCGTGATGGGGTGCTCCAATCACTGACCGGGGCCGCCTAGCAATTCCAGACGGTGGGGCCCTTGCTGGAAGCGGACCGGCAGGCCGCCCACGATCGCTTGCTGGGGATCCAGCGCCTGCTGGCCGAGGAGCAGCGCGACCTCCGCTTCTTCATCCAGGAGCTGAAGCCGGCGCCGCTCGGCCTGCCCGGGGCGGATTCCGGCCTGGCCGCCCGCCTGAACGAGCTGGGCGAACGGATCGAGCGTCACTGGGGCCTGCGCGTGGAGCTGACGGTGGAGCGGTTCGAGGCGCCGATCTCCGACGCCCTGCTTCGGGAGATCTATCTGATCGTGCACGAGGCGCTGGTCAACGCCGCTCGGCACGCCCAGGCCTCGACGGCGCGCGTGGCGGTCGGCGTGCTCGACAATCAGGTGCGGATCATCGTGGCCGACAACGGCCGCGGCTTTCGCTTCCGCGGCCACTATGATCATGCGGCGCTGACCGACATGAAGCTGGGGCCGGTGACCCTGAAGGAGCGGATCGGGGCCCTGCACGGGTCGATTGCCATCGACTCGGACGCCTCAGGCGCGCGCCTGGAGATCACCCTGCCGCTGGTACCGCCTGGAGATTGACATGCCCATTCACCTGGTGCTGGCCGACGACCATCCCATCATCCTGGATGGGCTGGAGATCCTCTTTCGCATGGAGAAGGATATCCAGGTGGTGGCCCGCTGCGTGAACGGCGAGGAGGTCTTGCAGGCGGTCCGCCAGCATCGGCCGGACATCCTGATCTTGGATATCCGGATGCCCGGCAAGGATGGCCTGGCGGTGCTGCGGGAGATGAAGGATGAGGATCTGCCCACGCGGGTCGTGCTTCTGACGGTGGCGCTGGACGAGGAGGAAACCCTGGAGGCGCTCCGCCTCGGCGTGCGGGGGGTCGTGCTGAAAGAGATGGCGCCGCAGATGCTGGTGCAGTGCGTCCGCAAGGTGCACGCGGGCGAACAGTGGCTGGAGCGATGAAATCAGGAGCCACATCGGATCACCCTGAAAGGCGCCGGGCGGCACGTTTCCGGATTGCGATCCCCGTGGAACTGGAAGAGGGGGCGGGCATCACCCGGGACGTCAGTCTCTCGGGAGTTTTCTTCGAGACGGACCAATCGTTTGCTCCCGGCGAGCAGATCGGCTTGGTCCTGGTGCTGGAGCGTGCGTCTCCCGGCCGCCCGGTTCGCCTCCAGTGCGAGGGGCGGATCGTGCGCGTGACCCGATTCGACAAGAGAATCGGCGTGGCCGTCGCGATTTCCGGGTACAAGTTCGGCCCTTCAGGGCGACCCATAGGGTTGGCCTGAAGTCGGGTCCTCGCACTTCGGACGTATTGTGGCCACCTGCCCCGCACCCGGGAAACGATAGGTACATCTCCCTGCCGTGCCTCCCAATTAAACCTATTGCGGTCCAACCATGGCAGGCCCACCTTCGGGGATAGGCGGGGACCTGGCCTGGCTCGATGTTCCTTCCTGGCGATGAGGGCACAGCGGCGATGGAACTCTGGCGTCTTCTGATCGCGCTCTTCCCTGTCCACTAGGCGTCAGGTGCCGTGAGAAGACAATCGGGGTGCCCGACGCTGATCAATGTTCACGGGTCATTGTCCAGACTACCTCCTGAGAGGAGACTGCCGCTCGGACCGGTCTGATATCTCCACTTGCAGACAATCGGTTGAAGTCGGGCGTAATGCTGCTTGACAAACAATCCGGACCTTTGATAAGAAGGTAACCTTTGCAACCCTCGTGATCAGCGCAAACAAAGGGGCCCGGTCATGCCTGAAGACAAACCGCTGAGCACAGGGGACGTCGCGCGTATCCTCCACGTCACGCCCGTGTGCGTGTTGCGCTGGATCCGCTCCGGGAAGCTCCCAGCCTACCGATTTCCCGGCGGACATTTCCGCGTCGCTCGCGCCGAATTCCGGAAATTCCTCTCCAGCAACCACATTCCCCTGAACCTCGATTCCTCGCCGCCCAAGCGGATCCTGGTCGTGGACGATGAAGACTCGGTCGGTGACGCGTTCGGGGCCGCGCTGAAGGCCAAGGGGTGCGACGTCGTCCTGGCTACGAGCGGTCGGGAGGCCCTTCGGATCCTCAGACAGAATCGTTTCGATCTCATCTTCCTCGACGTTCTCCTCCCGGCTGTCGGTGGGGCATCCATCCTCAAGGCCATCAAGCGGCGAGATCCAGAGGCCGTGGTCGTTTTGGTTACCGGGTACCCGGATCACGATGAGACTCTGGCCGCGCTGCAGCACGGCCCGGCCATGCTTCTTCCAAAGCCAGTCAAGGCCTCTGACATTTACACAGTCCTGAACATCGTGTTCAAAGGGCAGATCGCCGATCAGCCCGGCCTGCGAAGCTAGGGCGAGGCGGCACGCGGGAAATCTTCCTTCGCCTGGCAGAGAGAGGAATGCGCAGAGGTGATCTGCTCCCGGCCGCCCATCGGGCCGTCCTGGGTGGCGACGATTTCAGGGATTCTCGGGTCGAGTTCAGGACAGAGCGCGTCGTGAGGTTGCGGATTTCTGGCGCTTTGAGAAATAGGCAGGGACATTAGTTAACCCGGGGAATCCGCAAGCAGTCTGCCCCCCGGCACCACACCTTCCGCCTCGAGTCCTCGTCGCTTGCAGGGGAATCAGTGTTGCTTCAAGAGCAACTCCTGTAAGTGAGAGGGCGCAAGCCTGCCCGGAACTCGAAACCAAGAACGTACGGGAGCACGAACGTACGAATGGACCTGGGCTGGGATTTCGGCCCGTTGTGGGGATGCAAATTCGGAATTCGCTATGATGAGTGATTCCGCACTTCGCATTCCGCATTGAGATCGTACTTTCGTACCCTCGTACCCTCGTACGCTCTTTTAGGTAATTCCGCACTCCGCATTCAGATGGTACTTTCGTACTCTCGTACATTCGTACGCTTTTGTTGGCCGACTCCACATTCCGCACTCGACATCCAGACCGAACCTTCTAGCTGAAATCATCGCCATGAGACGACTTCACCGCATGAACAGGGAGGAGCGGCACCGAATCGAGCAGTGCCTGGCGGTGGAGCTGGCGAGTGACCGCCGCGTGGCCTTTGCGCACCTCTATGGCTCCTTTGTGGAGTCCGAGCCCTTTCACGATATAGATGTGGGGGTATATCTCGAGAACGTGCAAGCCGATAGGCTCACCGCCGCGGCTCTGGACTTGGCCCAACGGCTGAGCGACAAGGCGCGAATACCAGTGGATGTCCGCGTTCTGAATGTGGCCCCGGTGTCGTTTCTGTACCACGTCCTGCGGGGTCAGCTCGTTTTCTGCCGCGACGATGCGGTCCTCACCGAGGTCATGGAGCGCACCGTCTCCCGCTACCTGGACATCGCCCCGTTGGTGCGGCGGGGCGCCCAGGAAGCCTTTGCAGCGTGAAGCTCAATCCCGACCTTGTCCGGACGCGCTGCACCGAGATCGAGGAATCGGTGAGCCGCCTGGAGCGGTTTCGGGGCCTGTCCCGCGAGCAGTTTCTCGCAGACCAGGACACGCTGGATCTCGCCTGCTATCGGCTCCTGGTGGCGATTGAGGCGGCTCTGGCCCTCTGCTACCACGTTTCGGCCAAGCGGCTGCGGAAGGTTCCCGAGGAGTACGCAGAGTGCTTCGGGATGCTCCGGGACGCAGGCATCCTACCGGCGGAGTTGGCGGGGCGCCTCCAGCAGATGGCGCGGTTTCGAAATCTCCTGGTCCACATGTATTGGAAGATCGACTACGGCCAGGTGTTCGACGTGCTGCACCAGAACCTGGACGACCTGCGGGCATTTGCCGCGGCAGTGCTGGGGCTGCTGTGACCTGGACCTCACGGGTTAGCGTTCCGCGCCGTTTGCCTCGGGTGGCGTGGGTGAGGGTCGAACTCGAGCGTCGATATGGCGGATCCTAACGTCCCCGACAGCGTCCCCTCCTCAGGATGGATAAGGGCGTGACGGTGCAGCGGGACCTGGAGGACCTGCTGGCGGCTGTGCTCGCGGCCTGCCGGCAGCACTACGCGGAGCGGCTCGTGTCCCTGGCCGTCTTCGGCTCCGTGGGGAGGGGGGTGCCGCGCCCCGACTCGGACGTGGACCTCTTGATCGTCGCCGGGGACCTCCCGAGGGGACGGGTGGCGCGGGCCGTCGCCCCGCTCCTCGCGGCGCTGCGGGCGAAGGGCATCACGCCCGAGCTGTCCCCCGTCTTCAAGACGCCGGCCGAGCTGTCGCAGGGCAGTCCGCTCCTGCTGGATATGGTCGAGGACGCGCGGCTCCTCCACGATCGGGATGATTTCCTGCGGAATGCACTGGCCGCTCTGCGGGAGCGCCTGGAGCGCCTGGGCGCCCGCCGGGTGTGGGTAGGATCGGCCTGGTACTGGGACCTGCGGCCGGGCTACAGGCCGGGCGAGGTCTTCGAGCTGTGACGAACACGTCGCTGGCGCAGAGCAACCTGGTGAAGGCAGAGAAGCGCCTGAAGATCCTACCGGTCCTGCTGGGCGAGGCCGCCTATTCCGACGTGGTCCGGGAGGCCCAGGAGATCGTCGAGCTGGGCCTGAAGGGGATGCTGCGGCAGGTCGGCATCGAGCCGCCCAAGTGGCACGACGTCGGGGCCTGCTGCTGGAGTATCGGGACCGGTTTCCCGGAGGCGTCCACCCCGACCTCGAGCGGCTGGCGGAGATCTCGGCCTGGCTCCGGAAGGAGCGCGAGTTCTCCTTCGACGGGGACATCGACTTCATTCCCACGGAAGAGTACGCCGAGACCGACGCCCTCCGGGCGGCGGAGGATGCCCGGTTCGTCGTTTCCGTCGCTAAATCAGTCACCCCTCCTCCCTGAGGAGACTTCCCC
>CAZXXV010000015.1:10292-18960 GCA_964644725.1 uncultured bacterium | reverse complement strand
CCTCGGCCACGACGAGAGCGCGTGGAAGTGGAACCGCCGGGGGCACTTCGTGATCGCGGGGCAGTAAGCACTCGTCGTCTTACCATTGCCAAAGGCCGTCTGACCCATCCCACGGGCAGGCGGCCTTCGCTTTTTTGAGTGATCTGCCTGCCCGTGGTCACATCTATCTGCGTTCGATCTGACAACACAGGGATTTGGCTTGCGCAGGCCTCACGATTTTGCAAGAATCCCGGCCACCCGGATCGCCCATCACGCCGCAGCCGGGGACATGACAACTCTGGAAGGCTCACTGGGCCCAAGGGGAGCGCCATGCCCAAAGGATACATGGGGAAACTGCTCTGGGTGGATCTGACTTCGGGGAAGGCTTCGACCACGGTCCTTGACGAGCCCACGGCCCAAGGCTACCTGGCCGGGAGCGGCCTGGGCGCCAAGCTGATCCACGACCGCCTGAAGACGATCAAGGGGCCGCTGGAGCCCTCCAACCTGCTCTGCCTCATGCCGGGCTTGCTGTGCGGCACGGTGGTGCCGGGCGCCAACCGAACGATGGTCTGTGCCCTGTCGCCGGCAACCAACGCCTGGGGCGAGGCCCGGGCCGGCGGGGCGTAGTCACCCATGTTGAAGTATGCCGGCTACGACGGCGTGGTCTTCACGGGGAAGGCCAAGAAGCCGGTCGACGTCTGGATAGAGAACGACCACGTGGAAATCCGCTCGGCGGAGAAGCTCTGGGGGAAGGGCTTCTTCGAGACGGACGGGCGGTTGCTGGAGGAGACCCACCGGGACGCTATCGTGGCCGGGATCGGGCCGGCGCGGGAGAAGCTCTCGCGCATGGCCTGCGTCATGTTCGAGGGGAAGTACGCCCGCTCGGCCGGGCGCACCGGCATGGGTGCCGTGATGGGCTCCAAGAATCTGAAGGCCGTGGTCGTCCGGGGCACCGGCGGCGTCCCCGTGGCCGATCCCACGGGCTTGATGAGGCGCGCGTCCGCCTATGGCGGGAAGGAGAAGCAGCTCTTCAAGCCGAACTTCGAGCTGGGGACGGCCGGCTCGGTCGTGGCGACCGAGGCGGTGGGGGACATGCCCATCAGGAACTTCCTGGGCGGCCGCTGGGCGGAGAAGGCAGAGCGGATCTTGGGCCAGCCCATGTTCAAGAAGTACGGGAAGCACGAGCGGTCCTGCCTCTCCTGCCCGTCGAACTGCACCCTGATCGTGGCCGTCCCCGGAACGGCTGTGGGACACGGCCCCGAGTACGAGACCATCGGCGCCTTCGGGAGCATGTGCGAGTGCGCGGAGATCGAGGTCATCGCGAAGTGCAACGAGCTGTGCAACGACTACGGCCTGGACACCATCTCGGCCGGCAACACCATCGCCTTCGCCATGGAGGCCTTCGAGAAGGGGTTCTTGACCGAGGCCGACCTGGGGGGCATCAACCTCACCTGGGGCAACGGGGAGGCCATGATCGCCCTGCTGCACAAGATGGGGCGGCGCGAGGGGATCGGGGACATCCTGGCGGACGGCACGCGGCCGGCGGCGGAGCGGTTGGGCAAGGACTTCGGGGATATGGTAGTCGAGGTGAAGGGGGTCGAGATCCCGATGCACGATCCCCGCGCCTTCTGGTCCAACGCGGTCAACTACGCGGTGGCCAACCGGGGCGCCTGTCACATGGAGGGCGTGACGTTCACGGCCGAGAGCGGCATGCCGTACCCCGACTTGGGTTACACCGCCCCCATGGATCCCTATATCGCCGACGGCAAGGCGCAGCTCGCGGTGAAGATGCACGACCTCATGGTCATCTACGACGGGCTGGGGATCTGCAAGTTCTATATCATTGTGGCCTACGGCCCGACCATCATGGCGGAGTGGCTGAACTACTGCACCGGCTGGAAGGTGACGCCGGACGGACTGATGAAGACGGCCGAGCGCATCTTCAATGTCAAGCGGCTGAAGGCGTTACGGCTGGCGTGACCGTCCGCGCGGGTGGCCAGGACCCCGGGGCTGCCCGGGCCACAGACCGGTCAGAGTGTGTGAAAATATCGGTGAATCAGCGCCGTTCGGCTGAGCTCACGACGAAGCCAAGCGCATTTTTCATCCACGGAAAATCAAGAGCTTACAGTCACACTCTCGGCCCAGCGACGATTTCTTCACACACTCTCAGCGGAGAGGAGGGTGGGGCCTGCCTGCTGGATCCCGGCGCAGCAGGGAAGGATGGATCGGAGGATGGATCGGAGCGGCGGCTAGTCGATCTCTTCCAGGGAGATCACCTGCCGCTTGTTGATGGCCAGGAATCCCGAACGGGATTGGGCTTCCCCTTCGGTCCCGGCCTCGGTCAGGGCGAAGAAATCTCCTTTGAGGTTGAGCGCGTCCAGGGTTCGAATGTTCTTCGGCTTGCTCATCTTGCCGATGAGGACCCCGGCCATGGTCACAAGCTTGACCCTGACCGAGGTTTCGTCGATGGCCATGGTGTTCCTCCCTGGGGTCGGCGGGAGCCTGGGTTGGGACAGGAACTCAAGCTGTAATCCCATATCACTTCCGGCGCGGGATTGTCAATCATTTTGCCGGTCATTTCGGATTCTGATAGGATAAGCTAGTATGCGGCCGATCCGGGTCGCTGAGGGAAACCATTTGATTTTTCTGGTGTCCTGTGGTAGAAGTTCGCCCTGCTTCGGCGACGGCCTTGGGCCTCCGCCGGGACGGATCGGGACCGGGGACCGCCGTCGTCCCTTCCAGAGGTGTGCATGGGCGACGTGACGGTCGTGACGGGCGGAACGGGATTCGTTGGCGCCGCGGTCATCCGTCACCTGGTGGCGGCCGGGCACCGCATCCGGGCGTTGGCCCGTCCAGGCAGCGACCGGCGGTTGCTTGCCGACCTCCCCGTAGAGATCATCGTAGACGGCGACCTGACCGACGCCGCCTCCCTCCGCCGGATCCTGAAGGGCTGCGGATGTCTGTTCCACGTGGCTGCCTTCTACAGCCTGTGGGCGCGGGATCGCCGGTTGTTCTATGACATCAATGTCGAAGGGACGCGTCGCATCCTCCAGGCAGCGGCAGACGCGGGGGTGCGCCGGGTGGTGTACACGAGCACCGTGGGCGCGCTGGGGATCCCCGAGGGTGGGGGGGTCGGCACCGAAGAGACACCGGTCAGCCTGGCCGACATGGTCGGGGATTACAAGCGGTCGAAGTTCCTGGCGGAGGAAGTCGCACGCACCTTCGCCCGGCAGGGCCTGCCGGTCGTGATCGTGAATCCCAGCACACCGGTCGGTCCGGGGGATGTGAAGCCGACACCGACGGGGCAGATGATCGTGGACTTCCTCCGAGGGCGGATGTGGGCCTACCTCTCGACCGGGCTGAACCTGGTGGATGTGGACGACGTGGCCGCAGGGCACCTGCTGGCCGCCGAGCGCGGGCGGGTGGGCGAGCGCTACATCCTCGGCTGCAGGAATCTCACCCTGCGCGAGATCTTCGAGCTCCTGGGGCAGGTCGCGGGGATTCGCCCGCCGCGCCTGAAGGTGTCGGCCGGCCTGATCCTGCCCCTGGCGTGGCTGTCCGAGTGGGTGGCGGATCACCTCACGGGGCGAACGCCTCTGGTCCCGATGGATGCCGTCCGGATGGCGCGGAAGACGATGTTCTTCGATTCCAGCAAGGCCATCCTGGAGTTGGGCTTGCCGCAGTCTCCGGTGGAGGAGGCGCTGACCCGGGCGGTGCAGTGGTTCCGGGCGAAAGGGTACGCGCCCGCCCGCTAGGCGGTGCGGCCTCCCGGCTGGGATCCGATGGGTGTACCGGTTCCGAGTGGCTGAGTGGAGATGAGCGAAGTTCCCCGGCTCCTCCTGGGGAGCCTCCTGCTTCGCCCGTACGTCTTTGCGTTCCTACTGCTGCACCTGGTGGGGGCGAGCGCGCTCCTGGGCTGGCGCCGGACGGCCGCCTTCACGCTGATCACCTGGGGCGTGGCGCTTGCGGCCGAGCACAGCTCGATCCGGACCGGCATCCCCTTCGGATGGTATTATTATGTTCCCCGAACGGCCGATCGAGAGCTCTGGATCGCCGGGGTGCCGTTCTTCGATTCGCTGTCGTTCACGTTCCTCCTGGTGGCCAGCTATGGCCTGGCGTGGTTTCTGCTGGCGGGCGCTCGCCCATTCGAGCGGCCTGCGTTTGCGCCCGAGACGAAGGGCCCGGGGGCTGTCCCACGACCGGGACGGGTGCGCCACCTGGTCCTAGCGTCGCTCCTGTTCGTTTTGATTGACGTGGTGATCGATCCGGCGGCCCTGCGAGGCAACCGGTGGTTCCTGGGCCAGATCTACGGGTATCCCGAGCCAGGGGCCTACTTCGGGGTGCCCCTCGCCAACTTCGTGGGGTGGGGGGTGGTAGGCGGAACAGCCACGGCCCTGTATCACGCCTGGGAGCGCCATCGCCCTGATGCGGCGGGGAGGAGCTTCGAGGGCCGAGCGGCGCTGTGCCCGGGCCTGTACTTCATCGTGCTGGCCTTCAACCTCGCGGTGACGTGTGCCCTGGGGGAATGGCGGCTTCTGCTCTCCGGGGTGCTGCTCACGCTGCCGATCCTGCTCTGGGCACTTGCCAACCTCATGAGGCCGCGGCACCTCGCGTGGAGGCCGCGGCCGGAGGGCAGACGCGCATGAGGTTCCCCATACAGCTGCACTGGACCTTGATGAAGCACATCGCGACCAACGCCCTCCGGGGGAAGTCGCGTTACCCGTTCGTGTTGATGCTTGAGCCCACGCATCTGTGTAACCTGGCCTGCGAGGGCTGCGGCAAGATCCGGGAGTTCGAGAGCACCATCCGCGACATGCTCCCCCTGGAGACCTGTTTGAAGGCGGTGGAGGAGTGCGGTGCCCCCATCGTCTCCATCTGCGGGGGCGAGCCCACCATCTACCCGCACCTGGGCGAGCTGGTCACCGAGATCATCCGGCGCAAGAAGTTCATCTACCTGTGCACCAATGCCATCAAGCTTGACAAGTGGCTTCCCCAGTGGAAACCCAGTCCCTACCTCACCATCAACGTCTCCATGGATGGCCTGGAGCCGACCCACGACCTGGTTCGCTCGCGCCAGGGGCTCTACCAGATTGACATCCGGATGATCAAGCGGGCCAAGTCCCTTGGCTTCCGGGTCGTCACGAACACCACCATCTACAAGGAGACGAAGATCGACGACATCGACCAGCTCTTCGCCGAGCTCGAGGCCATCGGGGTGGACGCGTTCTTGGTCTCCCCGGCGTACGAGTACACGGTGTTGAAGGGTCGCAACATCTTCCTGGAGAAGCAGCAGACCCACGAGAAATTCCAGCGCGTCTGGGAGCTGTCCAAGCGCTACCGCCTCCTCAGCACGCCGCTGTACCTGCGTTATCTCAAGGGGGAGCGGGAGCTGAAGTGCTCGCCCTGGGGGAACCCCAACTTCAATCCCCAGGGATGGAAGGGACCCTGCTACCTCATCACCGATGCCCACTACAAGACCTTCGACGAGCTGATGCGGAAGACTGACTGGGAAAAGTACGAGAACAAGCGCGACGACCGCTGCACCAACTGCATGATGCACAGCGGGTTCGAGCCCACCGTGATCCGCGAGGTGGGGAAGAGCTGGAAAGATCTCTGGGAGATGCTACGCTGGAACCTCGCCTAACCTGCCAGGAGACCACGTGAACCCACGCACCGTCAGCAGCCTGCGACCTCACGCCGCCCTCACGCCCGAGATGGCCCTGGATGAGGCCATCCAGAAGGGGGTGGAGGTCTTGCTCCATCAACAGGATCCGGCCGGCTTCTGGCACCACGAGTTGGAGGCGGACGCCACCATCACCTCTGAGTATCTCCTGCTGCGTCGGTGGCTGGGGATCGCCGACCCGGCCATCGAGGCCAAGGCAATCCGTCACCTCCTGGCAATCCAGCTCCCCGAGGGCGGGTGGCCCATCTACCACAACGGGCCCGCCAATATCAGCGCCTCGGTCAAGGCCTACTTCGCCCTGAAGATGGCGGGGGTCTCCCCGGAGGACCCCGCGATGAGGCGGGCGCGGCAGACAGTGCTGGAACTGGGCGGGATCACCCGCGTCAACGTCTTCACGCGTATCCTCCTGGCTCTCTTCGGCGAGTTCGACTGGCGAGGCGTCCCCTGCATGCCGGTGGAGATCTGCCTGCTGCCCCGCTGGTCCTACTTCAATCTCTACGAGATCTCCTACTGGTCCCGGGCCGTGCTGGTGCCCCTCTTGATCATCTTCGCCCATCGGCCCGTCCGACCCGTCCCGGCCTCTGCCCGCCTGGACGAACTCTACCTGGTGCCGCGGGAGCAGGCCGATTACTCCCTCCCCCGGGATCCTGAAACCTTCACCTGGCGAAACTTTTTCCTGGTGGTGGACCGGATCCTCCGGATTCACGATCGCTTCGTTCGCCGGCCGTTCCGGGCGCGCGCCGTCCGGGAGGCGACCCGCTGGATGCTGGAGCGCATGCAGGGCGAGGGCGGCCTGGGCGGGATCTTCCCGGCCATGACCAACTCCGTCGTCGCGCTGACCTGCCTCGGCTATCCTCTGGATCACCCGGTGGTCCGGAAGGCCCTCGCGGAGATCGATGCGCTGCGGGTCGAGACCCCCGACACCCTCCGCGTGCAGCCCTGCCTCTCACCGGTCTGGGACACCGCCCTGACCATCAACACGCTCATCGAAGCGGGGCTTCCACCCGATCACCCGGCGCTGGCCAGGGCCGGCGTGTGGCTGCTTGGCAAGCAGACGCGCCACGCCGGCGACTGGCGGCTCAAGGTCCCGGGGACGCCGCCGGGAGGCTGGACCTTCCAGTTCGAGAACGAGTTCTACCCCGACGTGGACGACACGGCGGCGGTCCTCACGGCGCTCCGCAAGATCCGGGTCCCGGACGAGGAGGCCAAGACCCGCGCGGTCGCCCGCGGTCTGAACTGGGTCCTCGCGATGCAGGGGAGCGACGGCGGCTGGGGGGCGTACGACAAGGACAACAACCGGCTGGTCTTCAACCTGATCCCCTTCGCCGATCACGGCGCCCTGATGGATCCCAGCACCGAAGACCTGGCCGGTCGCGTCCTGGAGGCGCTGGGGTACCTGGGCTTCCGGCCGGACGAGCCGGCGGCGGAGAGGGCCATCACCTTCCTCAAGGCGCGGCAGTGCTGGGACGGCTCCTGGTACGGACGCTGGGGGGGGAACTACCTCTACGGCACGTGGTCTGCCATGGCCGGCCTCGCCCGCATCGGCGAGGACATGAGCGCGCCCTACATCCGGAAGGCCGTGGCCTGGCTCCTGAGCCGCCAGAATCCTGACGATGGCTGGGGCGAGTCCTGCTATACGTACAACGATCCCCGCACGGCCGGCATGGGCAAGAGCACGGCGTCGCAGAGCGCGTGGGCCCTCATGGGCCTGCTCCACGCGGGCGAGGCCGCACATCCGGCCGTGGCCCGGGGGATCCGGTTCCTGCTGGAGACGCGGGAGCCGGACGGCCTGTGGGACGAGGCGGAGTTTACCGGCACCGGGTTCCCGCGGGTCTTCTACCTGCGCTATCACGGGTACTCCAAGTTCTTCCCCCTCTGGGCCATGGCTCTGTATCGGCGCTGCCTCTCGGCCGAGGCGCGACCCCGCGAGGCCTCCGTTACCCGCCTCCGGCATCCTGGGGCACGCCGGTGAGTCAGATGGGCTCCTGCCACCATCAAGGGCGGGCGACCCTCCCCGCGCCTCGACGGCAGGCCCACGTTTCCGCCGGACGTCGGTGGATTCCCGTTGCCTCCCGCGTGGCCTCCGGATCCCCTCGGGTGGGGAGTTCCAGGTAGGCCGGCGGTGGAGCCTGCCCCGATAGCGCTGGTCGTGGCCCTGGCGCAGGAGCGCCGGGCCGTGCGGCGCTGCCTGGCCTCCGTCCGAGGGTGGCATACCGAAGGGTTTTACGGACTCACCGGTCGATTCGTACGGCAGCCCATTGTCTTGGTCCAGGCCGGCATCGGAGGGGATCGTGCCCGCCGTGCGCTTCTCGCCGCCTCCGGCCGATTCCCCTTTCGGGCTGCCTGGTCAGTGGGTTTTGCAGGCGGGCTGGTCGAAGGGCTCCGGCCCGGCGACCTCGTGTGCCCGGGCGTCGTCCTCAAGGATGATGGCCGGACCGGCCAGGCGTTTCCCGTGTCCCCTGCCCGAATGGGCGTCATCGCCGCCCTTTCTGCCGCCAGTATCCCTCTCGCCGACGGAGCCCTGCTCTCGGTGGATTCCCCGATCCGCTCCCCGGAGGCGAAGCGGGCCGCGCATCTGCGCACGAGTGCGGTCGCAGTGGACATGGAGGCGGTGGGGGTGGCCGAGGCGGCGGAGCGCTTGGGGATCCCCTGGCTGGCCATCAAGTCCGTGGTGGACGGTGCGGACGAGCCGTTGCCGGGCTTTCTGGCCGGCTGCACGACGTCGCGGGGCGATCTCCGCTGGCGAAGCGTGCTCTGGAGCCTTGCAGCCGGCAGCCGCCGGCGGACGTTGCGCCGATTGGCGCGGGCCTCGCGCCTGGCGGCCCTGGCCCTCCAGCGTGGCCTGGAGGCGGCCTTGCCGGCCTGGTCGCCTTGACGCCAGCTTGGCTGGTCCAGTAGGATGAACAAGCTCGCTTACTGGGTGCGTGCGTTGCGTCGCGGGAGGATCCGAAGGATTCGGACCATCGGGTCGTGGCTGCTCGGCGGCCTCCTGCACGGGCTGATCTA
>CAZXXV010000015.1:0-10192 GCA_964644725.1 uncultured bacterium | reverse complement strand
CTGATCTACGATCCGCAGGCGACGGAAATCCTGGTCCGACTCAACCGAACAGGCGAGGAGCTGGAGGGACTGGTGCGAGCGGCCCGGGAGGGGAAGGGGTTGGTTCCGTCCTTACTCTTCGATCCCGCGGGCGCTAGGGTCGTGGAGGACGTCCGGGCGGCTGCGGAGAACGTGCGGGCGGTCGCGACGGACCTCCAGATCATCACCGCGCAGCCTCGACAGGGGGAGGGGACGATCGGCGGCCTCCTGGAGGATCCCACGGTGTACGAGGACTTGTCGGCCCTGCTGCGCGGGGCGAATCGGAGCATGCTGCTCAAGAGCCTCATCCGCTCCACGGTGGAGGAAGGCGCCCGCGTAAAGCCCTAGGCGAACCCTGGAGGATTTGCGATTGGCAATTGCCGATTTTCGATTGCATCGCAATCGGCAATCTTCAATCCACAATCGACAATGACATGGCGATTCATCTGGTAGTCCACGGTCACTTCTACCAGCCGCCCCGCGAGAACCCCTGGACCGGGGAGATCGAGCGCCAGGAGAGCGCCGCGCCGTTCCACGACTGGAACGCGCGGATCGTGGCCGAATGCTACGGGCCCAACGCGCGTTCCCGCGTGCTGGATCGGAGCGGGCGAATCCAGGACATCGTCAACAACTACGAAAGGATCAGCTTCAACGTCGGGCCCACACTCCTTTCCTGGATGGCCGGGGAGGCGCCGGACGTCGTCGAAGCCCTCCTCCACGCCGATCGGAGCAGCTGCTCCCGCTGGGGCCATGGCAATGCCTTGGCCCAGGCGTACAATCACATGATCCTTCCGCTGGCGACGCCGCGCGACCGTCGGACCCAGATCCACTGGGGCATCCGCGAGTTCCGATACCGCTTCGGCCGGGACCCCGAGGCCATGTGGCTGCCCGAGACGGCCGTGGATGCCACGACCCTGGAGCTCCTGGTCCGGGCCGGCATGCGCCACGTGATCCTGTCGCCAGCACAGGCAGCGCGCTGGCGGCCCGCGGGCGAGTCCCGATGGATCACGCCGGCGGAGGCGGAGCTGGACCCAAGGCGGCCGTATCGCTGGCACCTCAAGGATGCGCAGGGGAAGGCGCAGGGGAACCTGGGAATCGACGTCTGCTTCTACCACGCGCCGCTCTCACGGGGGATCAGCTTCCAGCACTATCTGCGGGACGCCGGAACCCTGGCGAGCCGAATTGCTGACGCAGCGGCGGGATTCCCCGACCCCTTGATCCTCATCGCGACGGACGGTGAGTCTTTCGGCCATCACGAGAAGTTCGGCGACATGTGTCTGGCCACCCTGTTTGCCCGGGAGGCGCCGCAGCGGGGATTCTCCGTGACTAACCTGGCGGCCTACCTGGAGACGCACCGGCCGACGTGGGAGGTCGAACTCCTCCCCGAGAGCGCGTGGAGTTGCTCCCACGGTGTGGGCCGCTGGCGCGATGACTGCGGGTGCAGCACCGGCGGAGGTCCGGGCTGGAACCAGCGCTGGCGCCGCCCGCTGCGGGGGGGGCTGGACAGGCTACGGGGTGCCCTAGGCGAGATCTTCACGGAGGAGGGCGGGCCGCTCCTCCGGGACGTCTGGGCCGCTCGCGACGAGTACATCGAACTCATCCTGGACCCCGGCGAGCCCGCCCGGGCGGGCTTCTTCGCCCGCCATGGGGCGCGCCCCCTGAGCGGCGAGGAGCGGGCGCGCGCCCTGCGCCTGCTGGAGATGCAGCACCAGGCCATGCTCATGTACACGAGCTGCGGCTGGTTCTTCTCCGACATCTCCGGCATCGAGACAGTGCAGAACCTCCGCTACGCGGCCCGGGCCATGGAGCTGGCGGAACCCTTCGCCCCGCTGGACCTGGAGGCCGTGCTGCTCGGGCATCTCGAGCGGGCGCAAAGCAATGTTCCGGCCCACAAGGACGGGCGCCACATCTGGGAGCGCCAGGTGCGCCCGTCCCGCGTCCGGGTCGAGGATGCCGTGGCCCGGCTCCTGCTGGAGGGCGTGCTGGGCCGCGAGGTGACGTCCCAGGTGCGGTATCGGTGGTCGCTCGCACCGGACCCGATCGTCCGGGATGACGGTCTGGTGCTGGCAGGCGTCCGCGCCGTCTCCCAGGTGACGGGGGAGGTCCTGCGATTCGCCGGGGCCTGCCGTCGCGACGGCCGGTTCGACTTCCTGGCCGGCATCGCCCCGTGGCCGGCCTCGGACGACTGGCCAGGCTTCGTCGAGGAGACCAAAGCCGCGCTCCGCCCCGATGGCTCGGACCTCACGGCCTGGACGGGACGGCACGCGGCCAGGCTGCTTCGCCTGCGCCATTTCCTGCTGGACGAACGGCGCGCGATCCTGGAAGAGATGCTGGTAGAGACCCAGGCCCGCTTGCAGCGTTCCTGCGATCTGCTGTGCGCCGAGGCCCTGCCCGCTGCCGAGGCCATGGTGGATGTCGGCATGGGCCTGCCGGCCTGGCTCGGGGCCACGCTGGAGGCGACGTGGTCTCGGCACTTGGCCCAGGCGCTGGAAAAGCTGGATGGGGTGACCGATCCGGCGCGCTATGCGGTGGCGCTGGATCTGGGAGCCCAGGCACGTCACCTGGGGCTCAGCCTGGACCTGGCGCCGGTCTCGGCATGGTTCGATCGGATGTTGGTCGAACGCCTGGAGACCATCGCCGAAGGGTCCGACGTGCAGGCCTGGCAGGAGTACCTGGAACTGCTGCACGTCGCCACGCGCCTGACGCTCCCCCTGCCGGAACGGGCCCTCCAGGATCGGATGTTCAGGTTGCTCCGGATCCGGATGCCCCATCTGGTGGAGGCAGTGCGGGATCCGCGGGAGGAGGCCTACGCTCTCGTGACCGCGATCCTGGCGGTCGCGTCCCGGCTGAACCTGAACACGGACGAGCCGCGCGAACGGTTGCGCCCTTTGGAGGAGCGAGTCGCCGCGGATCCGGACTATTGGCCCTGACTGGGTAACTTGGCATTCGGGCAACCAGGCCATCAGGAAAACCCGATTGCCAGATTGCCAGATTGCCGACTTCTTGGGCGAGCCGAGAGCCGCGAGCTGAGAAACGTGAAGCGTGAGGCGTGAAAGGTAAGCGACCCCCAATCCCTGATCCCTGACCCCCGAGTGTGAGATGCGTGGAATCCGGCGGCAGCTACAGATCAAGTTCGTGACCGGTCTTCTGGTCATCGTTCCCATCGCGGTGACCGTCTGGACCTTCTGGGAGTTGTTCAATTTCGTGGACGGGCTCTTGGCCCCCGCCGTCGCCGATCAGTTGGGGCGCCATGTCCCCGGGGTGGGCCTCCTGGTGGCGATCCTCCTGGTCCTCCTCATGGGAGTCTTCGCCACCAATGTGGTCGGGCGGCGGACGTTAGGCTGGCTGGACGGCCTGCTCTACCGTATTCCCATCTTCCGCAACGTCTACTCCGCGGTGAAGCAACTGCTGAACGCCTTCTCGCCCGACGACCAGGTGGCCTTCAAGGAGTTCGTGCTGATCCCGCGCGGCGAGAAGGGATCCTACAGCTTCGGCTTCCTCACGGGCGAGGTCGCCCTGCAGCGCGGCAGCGGCGAGACGGAACCGCTGGTGGCCGTGTACGTTCCCACCAACCACCTCTACCTGGGAGACATCGTCCTGGTCCGGCGAGAGGACATCATCCAGACCCGCCTCACCATCCCCCAGGGCATCCAGATCGTCCTCTCGGGGGGCATCAGCATCCCCCAGATCTTGCGCCAGAGGCTGCCGGACCCGGATCGCCGGTAGGCGGACGGAATGCAAAATCTCAAACCGACAATGACAAATCGACAACGGAATGGAAGACCCGGAATGGACGTCTGACAACGGCACACCGAAGACGGCACCTGTCCGGTTTTCAGTTGTCGGTTGTCCGTTTTCAATTGGAACGGAGTGCAAGATGGATGGCGTGGTGTTTCAGGGCTTTTGGCTCGAGGCGATTTTCGTCGGGACCCTCATCCTGGTGAACGGCTTTTTCGCCGGGGCCGAGATCGCCCTGATCTCGTCCCGGCGGAGCCGCATCCAGCAGCTCGCGGCGGAGGGCGATGGCCGCGCCCAGCGCGTCGCCGCGCTCCAGGAGGATCCGGACCGCTTTCTGGCCACCGTGCAGGTCGGTGTGACCTTCGTCGCGACGCTGGCCTCGGCCGTGGGCGGCGCGGCGGCGGTGCGGGTGCTCTCCCCGCTGATCCGGGAGATCCCGGTGGCGGGGCTTCGCGCGGCGGCCGAGCCGATCGCCCTCGCGGCCGTGGTCGTGCTCCTGACCTATGTCACGTTGATCGTGGGGGAACTGGTCCCCAAATCGCTGGCCCTGCGCCATGCGGTACCCCTGGCCATGTGGGTGGCGGGGCCGATCGATCGCCTGGCCCGGCTCACCTCCCTCTTGGTGCGGTTCCTCACCGCGTCCAATCGCTTCGTCCTCCGCCTCCTGGGCCAGAAGGGCGCCGAGGAGCGCGCCTTCGTCTCCGAGGAGGAGGTGAAGCACATGCTCCGGGAAGGGCGGGCCCAGGGCGTCTTCGACCAGACCGAGCAGGAGTTGATCCACAGCGTCTTCGAATTCACCGAGGCCTCGGTCAAGGAGGTCATGATCCCGAAGCCGCGCATCCAGGCCATTGACATCGAGACCCCGGTGGAGCAGGTCCTGGCCTACATCATCGAGACCGGCAAGTCCCGCTATCCGGTCTACCGCAACACGCTGGATGAGGTCCCAGGGATTCTCTACGACAAGGACCTCTTCCGCCTCCTGGCGGAGAAGAAGCCCATCGTCCTGACGGAGATCCTGCGGCCCGCCTTCTTCGCGCCCGAGACGACGCAGGTGAGCCGCCTCCTGAAGCAGATGCAGAAGCGCCGGATGCCCATGGCGCTGGTGGTGGACGAGTATGGCGGGGTGCAGGGGCTCGTCACCTTCGAGGACCTGATCGAGGAGATCGTGGGCGAGATCCGGGACGAGGCGGACCGGGAGCAGCAACCGGTGGAGCGGTTGCGCGATGGGTCCTACCTGGTGGACGCTTCCATCAGCATCCGCGACTTGGCCGAGCAGCACGATCTGCCGTTCCCGGAGTCGCCCGAGTACGAAACCCTGGCCGGCTTCATCCTCGCCCAGCTCCAGCGGATCCCGCGCGGCGGGGAGATCGTGACCCACCGGGACTGGCGGCTCACCATCGTGGACATGGACGGCCGGCGCGTCGCGCGCGTGAAGGTCGAGCGTCGCGGGCGGGGCGAGGCTCCCACCGGGACCAAGGACGCCCCCGGGGCGGGTCGATGACGCAGTGGCCTTCCGCCTGTCGGCGACATGGGGCGACGATACCGGCGTCCCATGGGGTTGACACGCTGGACCATCCGGAAGCGAGAACTCGTTCCGACCCTGAAAGATGGCGACGACGATCATGAAGTCCCGCCTCCGTCTCCTGCTGTTGATCGCCTGCTTGCTCCTCGCCATGGCCCTCGGTGTCTTCACCCTGAGCCAGAGCCCTCCGGTCCGCCAGCGTGTCCTCCTCTGGGCCGAGGCGATCCTCAGCGACGCCCTGGGGCGCGAGGTCGACGTGGATGCGGTGAGGATCGAGCCGTGGACGGGAAGCCTCGAACTCGCCCGAGTTCGCGTCGCGAGTGCGAAGAGGCTGGCCGAGGGCGTGCTCTTCTCTGTCGAGACCATTCAGACACGATGGAGCTGGACCGCCCTCCTTCGCCGCCAGCTCGTCCTGCGGCAGATCGTGCTGGTCCGTCCCCGGCTCACGCTTCCTGCGGAGGCCGCCCCTGGGCTGACGGGGCAGGACATTCTCCCCGTCCTGTTCCAATCGCGGGCGGTGGAGGCGAGAGGATGGCTGATCCGCGTGCGGCGGGCGATCCTCCGCGACGGCCGCCTGGCCTGGATGGCGACGGATGGGATGCAGGGTGTCCTGGAAGATCTGGAGGGAGATCTGAAATGGACTTGGGCCCCGGATGGGGGCGTCTCCACGACGGCCAACCTGCGCGCCGCTCGCCTCACCACCACGCGCGAGGAGACATCCCGCCAGCTCGAGCGGATCAGCGTGCAGATGGCGGGAACGGCCGACGCCGTGTCGGTCAACGTGGCGGAGTTCTCCATGGCGGGCGCAACCGTGAGGGCGCGCGGGGGCATCGCCAATCCCGCACGGGCGCCCCGGCTGGATCTCGGCGTGGGCGTCCAGGCACCGCTTCGCAGCGTGCTGCTCGCCCTCGGCGCTGATCGGCAGGTGGAAGGGATGGTCGCCGTGGAGGGCCGGCTGCAGGGGCCCTGGGAGCAGGCAGGTTTTCGCGGGGAGGGCGTGCTGCAGTTTGGGAAGGACCAGGGGAAAAGTGAGCCCCTCCGATTCTCTGTCCAGTGGGAGGGCGGGCGCCTGGAGGCGGAGACCCTGGCCGGCCCGGCCGTGGCGGACAGGTCGTTCCACGGAACACTGGCCCTGGAGCCGGCTACGGGCCTCTACCGGGTGCGCGCCAACCTGACGAACGCGGACCTGGCCGCGCTGGCCGGACTTCCGTCGGTGGCGGCGGCCCAGCTTGGCGTGCAGCTCCCCACCGAAGTGCAGGGACGGCTGACCGGGCAGGTGGACCTCACGGGGCGCAGGGGAGATCTCTCCGCGCTTCGCGGGCAGGTCAACCTGCGCGCGGAAGGCCTGGGCCTCCAGGGCGAGACACCCACCGGTCGCCTGGAGGCGCGCCTCACCGCCACGGCGTCGCGGATGGATGTCGAGACCTGCAGCCTTCGGCTCCCGGGTGGCGACATCACCGGCCGCGGGGCGCTGACCTTTGCCACCGGGAAGCTGGATCTACCGATCCGCGCCGACCTGCGGGACGTGGCCGCCTTCGGGCGGGGGTTCGGCCTGCAGTTCCTGGGTGGGCGCGCCACGCTGCAAGGGCGCGTCACCGGGAGCCGGGAGGCGCCCAGCCTCCAGGGACGCGTCACCTGGCGCGAGGCCCGGATCGCCGGACACACCGTGGATCTCATCGATGGCCAGGTGGAGGTCGCCCGCCGGGTGCTCCGGACACCCCGTCTCACCGTGCGGAGCGGCGGGACCACCGCGATCCTGCGTGGCAGCGTGGAGGCCTCAGGGACCACCCCGCTGCGACGACTGAATCCGAAGCGGGACCTCGTTCTGGATCTGCAGATTCAGGTGAACCCGGCGCGCACGGCCGACCTCGTGGCGCTCCTGCCCGACGACGTCCAGATCCAGGGGGCATTCCGGGCCACCGGGCGTGTCAAGGGGACGCCCCAGGCGCTGAACGGCGAGGTCGAGGTCGCGTTCGAGAATGTCCGGACCTGGGAGGAGTCATGGCAGCGGGGCGAGGCCGTGTTCCGTCTCCGGCAGGGTGATGTGGAGATCAGCCGCATCTCCCTGCGGCGCGGGGCCGAGCACATCACCGGCGAGATCGGCATCGGCCCGGGTGGCGCCCTGCGGGGGCGCCTCACGAGCACGGTCATGGATGTGGCGAAGGTTGGCTCGCTGTCCGGCAGTGAGCTGGCAGGACGGGCCACCTTCCGCCTGGATTTCCAGGGGACGGCGCGCGACACGGTCATCCTGGGTCAGGCGGCGGTCAGCGCGCTCTTCTATCGAGGCATTCCGGTCGGCCCGGGGACGGCGACGTTCAAGGTCCAGCAGAAGGCCGTGGACGTGGATCTCACGTTTCGTGAGGGAACGCATCGGTTGCGGGTCAACGTCGGGCCGCCGTGGGACCCAAGCGTGAAAGGGGAGCTCACGCTTTCCGATGCGGACCTGGATCTGGTGGTCCGGGCGGGAGGGGTCGAAGCGTTACGCGCGTGGCAAGCACGGGGGAGCGGTCGCATCCTCTTCGGTGGCGCGGCGCGCCCTCCTGCCTTCGGAAGAGGCGAGGCCGATTTCACACATCTGAGCCTCCGGTTGGGGGGCGAGACCTGGGAGAGCCAGGGTCCGGTTCGCGCCAGTTGGAGCGGGCCGACGATGACCGTGCGCCAACTCCGCCTGCGCTCCGGCGAGCGGGAGTGTGAGGTCCGCGGGACGCTGGGGGAGGGGGGGCAAACCGACCTGACCGTGACGGGGCAGGTGCCCCTGGTCCTCCTGACGGATTACCTCGCCGTCGTGCGCTCCACGGAGGGTCTGGCGACTGCCAACGTGCGCCTTCGCGGGAATCGCGGCGCGCGGATACTTCACGGCACGCTGGAGATCCGGCAGGGACATCTGACTCTGTCAGAGCTGTCGGCGGATTTCCGGGAGGTCCAGGCTGGCTTGGAGCTCCAGGGCACCCGGACGCAGATCCGTGAATGGCGGGCGCGGCTTGCCGAGGGGAACTTCCGCGGGGCCGGCGAGATCGGGCAGAGTGGCGGGCGCTGGGACCTCCGCCTCACGTTCCAGGAGGATGACGGGCGGGCAGAGCAACTCCTACTCGGGCTGTACGGAGGGAAGGGGGAGGTAACGGGCTTCCTGTCTCTGGGGGGGCTCCTCACGAGCGAGGGGGAGGAGACGGCCGACTTCTGGCGGAACCTGGGTGGAGATCTCAAGCTCGTCATGCGGGATGGGCGGATCGGACGCTACACCGTCGCGGCCAAGGTCCTTGCCCTGCTGAACGTGGCGCAGCTCTTGGACCTCAAGGGACCGGACCTTGCCGCCGAGGGCATGCCGTACGAACGCCTGACGGCCGACATCAAGATCGCGCGCGGCATCGCCCGCACCGACAACCTCGTCCTGGATAGCCGGGCCATGAAGGTGAGCGCCGTCGGCACAGTCAATCTGGCCGAGGACACGGTGGACCTGACCGTGGCGGTCAAGCCGTTCCATAACGTGGACCGCATCCTCACCAACATCCCCGTGGCCGGGTGGCTCCTGGGCGGGAAGGAGAAGAGCATCCTCGTGGCCTACTATCACGTCACCGGCTCCCTGAGGGATCCTCACGTGGCAGCGGTTCCGCTGAAGTCCGTTGGGCGAAGCGTTTTCGGCATATTCCGCAACCTGCTGGAGATCCCCGAAGCGCTCACCGGCCCGTATGAGGACCTGCCCCCGCAACCGGTCAAGCCCGACGAGGGGAAAAAGCAATGACGCCGCGCGGGCCTCAGCGCGCTCTCTGCGGGGAGCCTGCTGGCGGTGTCGGCAGGACGCTTTGCCCGACGGGGGATACCAGCGAGCGTTGCCCGCGGATGTCTCCGGGCAGGACCGGCCGCTCCGGCAGGGTGTATTCCACGTCCCGGTAGTTCCCATCGCGGAAAACCGTCAGTCGAATCGTCGTCCCAACCCGAAGCGGCCGCATCGCCTGGCTGAGCCTGTCCGGCGAATCCAGCGCCACGCCGTTCACGCTGGTGATGATGTCACCGCCGACGAGGACGGAGCGCCCGGCGACCACGATCTCGAGCTGCCCCCCGCGGAGTCCCGCCTGCTCGGCCGGACTGCGCGGCTCGATGACCTCGACCAACAGGCCGTCCACGAGCGGGATCCGCAGGAGGTTGCGAAGCGGCTCGCCGACGAGCTGCCCGTGGAAGCCCAGCCAGGGGCGGATGACCCGGCCATGGTTCAGCAGGGACGGGAACACCGCTTTCGCCAGGTTGATCGGTATGGCGAATCCGATGCCCTGGGCCTCGGGCATGATAGCCGTAGTGATTCCGATGACCTCGCCACACCTGCTCAAGAGCGGGCCCCCGGAGTTGCCCGGATTGATGGGCGCGTCCGTCTGGATTAGCGGCTCCATGAGGGAGAACGGGGTCTCCGGGAGGATGCGGTTGATCGCCGACACGATCCCCCGGGTCAGCGTCTGGTCGAGGCCCATGGGGTTCCCGATGGCCAGGACCTCCTCGCCGACGCGGACCCGGTCGGAATCCCCCGGCGTCGCTGTGGGAAGTGTTCCGGCCGAGGGTGGCGGGATGCGGAGCAGGGCCAAATCGAAGATCGGGTCGGCCCCCACGAGCTGCGCGGGCAGGGTCGTTCCATCGTCCAGCATGACCGTGATGGACTGCCGGCCGAAGACCACGTGGGAGTTGGTGAGGATCAGTCCGGAGGGATCGATGAGGAACCCGGATCCCACGATGCGCTCCACGCGATCGGAGAGCAGGTAGGGATTGATGGAGGTCGCGGTGATGAAGACCACGGCCGGCGAGACTCGCTCGTAGATGTCCGAGATGGATTCGGAGCATGCCGCCGGCTTCGGAGATTCTCCCGCCTGCCCGTCCGGGAGCGCCGAACACCAAGCGAGCGTGCCGGCGAGGAACAGAAGGGCCAGCCTG
>CAZXXV010000014.1:0-19162 GCA_964644725.1 uncultured bacterium | reverse complement strand
TATGGGGTATCGTTCGGAGGTTGCCAGATGAGAATCCGAGCGACGACCGCGATCCTGCTTTGTATGTGGCTGGCCCTTGGGTCCAGCTGCGCCCAGAGTGGAGGATTTCAGCCATCCCCAAAGGCGGCAAGAGCGCCCCGCAGTCCGACAGGCCCGCTCGCGGTGGCAAGTGGGCAGCAGTTCGCCCTCACGCTGGAATCAAATCGCACCACTGGCTATCAGTGGCAACTCGCCGAACCGCTGGATGGGGCGATCGTAACGCTGGTGGGAACCGAGTATGCAGCACCCGAAGCGAGGCTCCCCGGTGCCGCCGGCAGAGAGATCTGGACCTTCCAGGCAGTGGGCCAGGGGAAAACCATGATCTCGTTGGAGTATGTCCGCCCCTGGGAAAAAGACGTTCCTCCTGCGAAGACGGCAGACTTCCTGGTGGTTGTTGATTGACCGCGCACCGGAGCAGCCCGGGAATCGGGCGTCCAGCGAGTCACCGCGCATGCGCCAGCCCTCCTTTCCGGGGCTGGAGCATAGCGCACTGGGGGTCAGTTACCCACACGATTTCCGGAAGAGCCGTAATTTTATTTCCCGAACCGCTGCTCCGCGGGGCGGTTGACAGCTCTAGAGGCCCTCAGCGAAGTAGATCGAGGAACTCCCGAGGGGAGACGATCCAACGCCGCGGAAGGTCTTGAGGGGATGCAGGTGCCGGCAGAACTGATAGCGGAAACGAACAGTCTTACATCGGTGAAGCTCTAGGTCACCGCCGAGCCTTCCGTCGACCGGATCGCACCTCGTCCAGCAAGCGCTAAGATTGCAGACTAGGCCACATCTTACTCTGCGCGACCAGAGTCCGGGGAGGATTCTCACCCTCCCATCAGCACGACGTCCTCGCCGGCCTTGGCGTATTGGCGGTGAAAAATCCTCTTTACACGATCGCGGCGGCTGGTATATAAGGCGGGCCAGTTTGGAGCTGGAAAACTTTCACCGAAAGGCGGGATGACGCGTGGCGAAGAAAGGCAAGGGAGTAGAGCTCATCATCTCGAAGAGCCGGACCAAGGACGCCGCGAAGAAGTGCAATGTGTCCAGCGACTTCTACGGAGCGCTGGACAAGAAGGTGCGCGAGTTGATCGCTGCAGCCGAGGCCCGGGCCATGGGCAACAAGCGGAAGACCTTGAAGCCTCAGGATCTGTAGGCCGATCGCGAGTAACCGTTTTCAGCCCTCTGGCCCTCCAGGCCAGAGGGCTGTTCTGTTCCCAGGAGAACTATGGTGACCGTGCGGCTCTACCACCGAGACGGCTGACCCGCCTGCGCGCAGGCGAGGGAGTTCCTCTCGCAGAAACAGGTCCCCTACACCGCCCACGATGTGGTCCAGCATCCTCTCGATGCCCGTGCCACGCTGGAGCTCATCCGCCCCTGCCGCCAGTTCTTCGTGAAGGTGGGTGAGGAGGTCTTCATCTGGGACCGCGATCAGGAAGAGGTTCCGGAGGAGGCCTTGCGCCGCCACTTCGTGCATCTCGACGGCTTCATCCGCATCCCGGTACTGATCGTCGGAACCACTGCAGCCGTTCGTGGCTTCCTGCCCGATATCTACAGCGAAATTCTTGCCCAACCTGCGTGACAGTCACAGAATCGGCTAGGAGGCTTGGAAGCGAGAAGGCTGGGAAGCTGAAAGCGCTGTGGCGTCCTAGCTGGCTTCCCAGCGTCCGAGCATTCCAGCGGCGAGGCAGCCAGGAGGGTGCGGAGTAATTGGTTAGCTCGGCCAGCCGATGTACTGGCCGTCCTCCCACAGCTCGATCATGCGGGCGAGGATCGCCACCGACTTCTCGAATCGCATGGCTTGGGTCATCCGCCGGAAGGCTGGCGGCACCGTCTCGAGCCTGGGGCGTTCTGACTCGGGAAGGCGGTAATACGCGTTGCGGAGGCGTTCCAGCGTCTTCCGGTTGCAGACGTGCAGGTTCGAGGCAGGGGCGATGAGCGGACGCGGATTGTCGTGCAGCGGGCCCCAGTGCAGACAGTCGCGCAGATTGATGCCAAGGAGGTCCCGCGCCACCCGCGCGAACTCCATGAACCAATCGGTCGTGCCGGCACAGACGGGGCATCCGCGACACCCGTCGTGCACGACGACCGCATGGTAGGCGGTGACCCAGGCTCCCCCGTTCAACATCCAGTAGACGTGCTTGTAGTGGCGCAGGCGGAGGGGTGGTGGGGCCGCAGCAGCCTGGACCTGCCGGCGAGGAACGGGAAGACGGCGTGAGACGAGTGAAGGTTTCATCCTGATTCTAGTTTAGTCACCGGCTGCAAGGCAGGCAAGGGGAAATCCAGCGATTGTCTGACCGCGGAGCCGCGTCGTCGGTCCGCCTCTCGGAGGAGGGGGCGCAGCACCTTGATTACGCGTTCCGCAATCAGCCGATGCCCTTGGGCGTTCGGGTGAATTCCATCCACCTTCAGATCCGGGCTCCCCAGAATGCCTTTCATGACATCCTCGACCAGAACAGCCCCGTACCGCTCTGCTAGGGTCCGGTAGCCCTTCAGGTAGGGATCGCTCATCAGCCCGACGTTCACCTCCAGGATCACCACCATCATCCCCTGGGCAACGAGCGGTTTCACCATGGCGTCGAGGTTCTTCAGCGTCTCATCAACCGGCACGCGGCGGAGGAAATCGTTCCCGCCAAACTCCACGAGGGTCAGTCGGGGCCGGTGAGTAAGAACATCGCGTTCGATCCGGGCCAGTCCGGCAGCCGTGGTGTCACCCGGGACACCGGCATTCACGAAAACGATCCCAAGCTCCCTGGCCACCAGGCCTGGAAAGCTCTCGTCAGGGCGGACGCCATAGCCCTGGGTGATGCTGTTCCCGAAGAACACCACGACCTCGCCGGGCGCCTCCAGGTTCGCGACCCGCCCGAGGTCTGGCCCTTTCGGCCGCATGGAATACCACCCGACGGCCAGGGCCAAGAGCAAGAGCGCCCCAACCAGAATTGCCCATCCCGGTATGCCTCGGGCCGGCGGAGGCAACGGGCGCATTCTCCTGGCACCACTCTTCTGCCCTCCGACTGTCCGGGCGTTCATGAGCCCCCTTCGATCATGGCGCTCTCCAGGCGCAGGGCCAGTTCCTCCCACTTGCCGTACAGAGAAGCTGCCTGCTCTTCCAGGGCCTTCCGCTCGCGTGCGACCTCGCGCGCCCTGTCGCTATCCCGGTAGAGGTCGGGATTCGCCATCTGATCGTCGAGGTCGCGAACGCGGGCCTCGATCGTGGCAATCTCCGATTCCAGTTCCTTCAATCGCTCCCGGAGAGGAGCGATCGCGCGGCTCTTCCGTTGGCGAGCCTCGGCCTCGGCCCGCCGCTCCTCCTTGGACCGCGGTTTGGTCGTCCTCGCCTCCGGGGCAGCATGCGCCCGAGTGACCGGGGGCGCTGTTTCCTGCTTCACACCGGATCCCCGATCCCTCCGAAGGAGTCCGGAGTCCTGCGAACCGGCTCCCGATCCCTGCTCTTCTTCCCTCTTCTCGAGGTAGTAGTCGTAGTCCCCCGCAAACTCCCAGAGCCGGCCGTCCCTGACCTCCACGACCTTCGTCGCCATGCGATTGATGAAGTAGCGGTCGTGAGAGATGAAGAGCATGGTGCCGTCGAACTGTTCCAGCGCCTCCTCCAAGACCTCGCGGGCCGTGACGTCCAGGTGATTGGTCGGCTCGTCCAGGCAGAGGAGGTTGGCCGGCCGGAGAAGCATCTTGGCCAGAGCCAGCCGGCTCTTCTCGCCGCCGGACAGGACGGCCACCGGCTTCTCCACATCGTCCCCCGAGAAGAGGAACGCGCCCAAAATCGCTCGCAGGCGCGGTTGCATCTCGACGTCGGCCACCGCCGCCAACTCCTCCAGCACGCTGTTCCGCGGGTTCAAGGCGTCGAGCTGGTGCTGGGCATAATAGTGAATGGAGACGTTGTGCCCCACGACCCGATCCCCGCCTTCGAAGGGCAGAACGCCGGCCACGATCTTGAGCAGCGTGCTCTTGCCCGCCCCGTTGATCCCCACCAGAGCCACCCGGTCACCCCGCAGGAGGCGGAAGTCCACCCCGGCATAGACGACCTTTTCCCCGTAGGCCTTTCGGATCTTCCGGAGGTCGCAGACGGTGGTCCCGCTCCGAGCCGGCTGGGGCATCCGGAAGTGGATCCGCTTAGGAACACGGATTACCTCCACCCGTTCCATGCGCTCCAGCCTCTTGATCCGGCTCTGAACCTGACGCGCCTTGGTGGCCTTGTACCGGAACTTCCGGATGAAGCGCTCCATCTTCTCGATTTGCTCGGCCTGGCTCTTCTGCGCGGCCTCGATCTGCTCCTGTCGGGCCAGTTTCTGGGTCTGGTAGTCGTCGTAATCACCGACGTAGAGGGCGAACCGTCCGAGTTCCAGCTCCACGATGCGGTCCACCACCCGGTTCAAGAAGTACCGGTCGTGGGAGATGATCACCACCGTCCCCTCGTAGGCAGCCAGGAAATCCTCCAGCCACTGGAGGGATTCGAGATCCAGGTGGTTGGTGGGCTCGTCCAGGAGGAGCAGATCCGGCGCCTGCAGGAGGAGGCGCCCCAGCGCCACGCGCGTCCGCCAGCCGCCGGAGAAAGTCGCCAGCGGCTTGAAGAAATCGTCGGGGGCGAAGCCTAGGCCCCCCAGAATCGCCTTGGCCCTAGCCTCCAGGCCATAGCCGCCCAGCGCCTCGTACTGATGCTGGAGTTCGCCATAACGATGCATGAGCTCCTCGGACGACCCGTCCTCGCCCTCGGCCATCTCGGCCGCCAGGAGCTCCATCTCTTCCTCGACCCGCTGCACGTCGGGGAACCCCGCCAGCAAGTGCCCCAGGACCGTTCCATCGCCGGCGCTCGCGATCTCTTGGGGCAGGTACCCGATGGTGGCCGACTTCGCCCGACGGATCTGGCCCGAGTCCACCTCCATCGCGCTGGTCAGGATGCGGCACAGGGTGGTCTTGCCCGCGCCATTCGGGCCGACCAGGCCGATCCGCTGGCCGCGCGCGATGTGCCACGTCAGGTCACGGAACAGGACCTGCCCGCCGAAGGATTTGCTGATCTCTTCGAGTTGGATCATCGCACTCGTTCGGGACAACGGCACCCGCGCGGTCTCGAGGAGGAGCGCCGGAAGTCCCCGGTTTCGCAATTGGTTGCGGGGAATCTCGATGCGCGGACCAACAGCGGGGAACGATACTACGAGAACACGGGTGGGGCAAGGCGGCGCCGGAAAGCCGGCACCGGGAAGGTCATGCGAGGCGGACGAATGGGGAGCAGGGCAAACAGGCGATTAGGGAATCGGGCGGTCAGGCAATCAGGAAGAACAGGTCGCGCGCTCCCCAGATTGCCAGATTGCCTGAGTGCCTAATTGCCCCGTCTTAACGCTAGGCGAGGGACGGGCTCGGTTTCCGATGCCGAAGCGCGATAAGGGATCGACTCAGCCTGCTGGCGCGAGGCGTGCGACACAGGGCAGCGGTGATCTCTTCCTGGATTTCAACTTGCGTCCGCCGCTTTCGCTTGCCTGTCCCGAGGTTCATCTCTGCCAGCGTCAACCTGATCTGCTTCGCCGCCTCAAAGATGGCCGTCAGGCTGGGCGCATAGAAGCACCGGACGGTGTACCCGCAAATCGTGCAACGCTTGTAGAAAAAGCGCCAGTTCGCGTCAAAGCCGGGGCGTCCGATCCGCTCCATGTGATCCATGCAGCAGGCCGAGGGCGCTGTCGGCGACACGATCCGCCGCGGATAGTTATTGGCAGGGGCTAGGTCATCACGGTACTCGATGATGCTGTCCATTCTCGGCTCCTGATGGTGGGCGGGGCCACACCGCATCGCGGACGGCGTGGCCCCGCGCCTTTCCAAACATCCCTCGCCTACTTCAATTCCAGCGCGGCGAATTGACTCGAATTACCCCGACGGAAGAGCAGGAGCAACGTCTGAGCGTTCGGGTCCTTCTGCGCCTCCGCCTGTGCTTCTTTGACGGATGTCACCTTCTGCCGATTCACCTCCAAGATGACATCGCCTGGCCGGATGCCGGCCCGATCGGCCGCGCTACCCGGCTGCACAGCCGCAACCAGAACCCCGTCGCCGGGATTGAGACCGAGCCGCTGCGCAGTCCGGGCATCCAGGTCGCGGAGAGCGAGCCCCCACTTCCCCTGGGCGGGCTTCTCCGAACCGGACGCCTCGGCACGCTCGCCCGGCATCTGCCCGACCTCGACCTGCAGAATCTGCTCCTTGCCGTCCCGCAGGATCGTGACCGGGACCTGCTTCCCGATCGGCGCGGACGCGACCAGCGGGGGCAGATTATGTACCTCGCCGATCTCCTTGCCGTCGAACCCGGTGATCACATCACCCTGCTTGATGCCTGCGGTCTCGGCCGGGCTACCCTTCGTGACGTCGGCGACCAACGCCCCCTTCTGGTCCTTCAGGTGCAGGTTCTTCGCCAGTTCGGGCGTGATTGCCTGCACGTTCACACCAAGATAGCCACGGGTCACCTCGCCCTTGGTCTCCAGTTGGGGCAACAGGCTCTTCGCCAGATTGATCGGGACGGCGAATCCGATTCCCTGACCGTTGGGGATGATGGCCGTATTGATCCCTACCACTTCGCCCTGCATGTTGAAGAGCGGGCCACCCGAGTTTCCGGGATTGATCGAGGCATCGGTCTGGATGAAGTCATCGTACGGCCCGGCCCCGATGACGCGCCCCTTGGCGCTCACGATGCCGGCGGTGACTGTGTTACTCAGGCCGAACGGGTTGCCGATGGCGACGACCCACTCCCCGACCCGCAGCCGGTCCGAATCACCCAGGGCCGCCACGGGGAGCGTCCCCTTGGCCTGGATCTTCACCAGGGCGATGTCGGTCTTGGGGTCGCGCCCGACGACCTTCGCCGGGTACTCTTGCTTGTTCGCCAGCGTGACCGTGAGCTCCTTCGCGCCCTCGACCACATGGTTGTTGGTGACGATCAGGCCGTCGTTGCTGATGATGAAGCCGCTGCCTGCCCCCTGCTGCCGGAACTCGCGTGGGCCCCTCGGCATGTCGCCGAAGAATCGCTCAAAGAAATCACCGAACGGAGAGCCCGGACCGAATCCCTCGGGCCCCATGAATCCGGGACCCGTCACCCGTTCTACCTTGGTGACCTTGATGTTCACGACGCTCGGCGAGAGCTTCTCTGCGAGATCGGCGAAACTTGCGGGGGCCCCCGATGGTCCCGCGACCGCGATGGGGGCTGCCCCAGCGGCCGTTTGGTGTATCCTGCCTCCGGCCCAGCCGATGCCAAGGCCACTCCCGATGAGGAGCGCCACCACCGCGACGGCCAGTACACCCTTTCGTGCCGACACCCACTGCTTCCCTGCTTGCCACATGTTCGCACCTCCCTTTGATGCGTTGCCGATGGTCCAGATGGGGAATTCCTGCAACCGGCCAAGAGGATAGGACACGAACATGTGAGGCGAATTAACCGAGGATTAGAATTTCTTAACCTGCGGATGCGAGTTGCGCGCCCATGTCCTTCCGGAAATTCCTGGTGCGGGGGCAAAGGGGGCCGGTTTGCTGCCAGAAGATGTGTCGGCGGCCGAGGAGGCTTACCGGAGGGAGGGATACCGAGGGGGGTCTCGATTGCCCTGGCGAGGGCGGGAGGGACGTGCCTCGCGTGGCGGCGGCATCGGGCTGATGCGAGGGCGGATGGCCTGACGGGAATTTGCCTTCGGGCCCGACGGGCTGTGATCCCGGGAAGAGCCTCAGGTTCCGGCCCGGCCTACTTGATCGCCCCCGCGATCATCCCCTTCACCAAGTGCCTGTGCACCAGGGCGAAGAACGCCAGCAGCGGACCACCGTGTCCGTAGGACCGCCTGCGCCGCTGGCCGCCCCGCGAGGGCGACCAGCGGCGCAAGGGACTGTGTGCGCGAAGACCGGCATTCCCCTCTTCAGATTCCGCGGTCGTTGCGGTGTCCTCACCAAGCGAACGACCTTCGCCGATCTTGCGTCTTCTCGGTCTCTCAGCGGGCACCTATTTCTTCTTCGGGGCCTCCAGCGGCGCGTACGCGGAGAACTCCCCCTCCCTCTCGTAGACCCGGGCGTACTTCTCCAACCTCTTGCGATCCAGTTCGACGCCGATTCCCGGGCCGTGCACGATCGACAGACGCCCATTGCGGAAGCGGAAGAGGTCGCCCTTGCACACGTCGTCGGAGAGATACTCGGGATAGGCCTGGTTGGCCATCGGGAAATTCGCCGAGGCGGCCATGACGTGCATGGAGGCGTAGGTCCCGATCCCCAGCTCGCACCAACTGTGTCTCACCGCGGCGATCCCGGCCACCTGGGCGATCCAGGCGACCCGGGCGTATCGCGCCAGCCCCCCGAGCTGGTACGGATCAATGAGCATGATGTCGGTGGCCTCCTGTCGGATGAGCCTCAGTATGTCCTGCTCCGTCCAGGAACTCTGGTTCGCGGCGATGGGCACGGAGGTCATGCTGCGCAGCCACTTCAGCCCGTCGAAATCCTCCTTGAGGATCGGCTGCTCGAAGAACTCGATCCCGAACGGCTCGACCGCCCGGATGAACCGCAGGGCCTCGTAGCGCCGCCAGGCCTCGTTGGCGTCCACGCGGATCTTGGGTGTGGGGCCGACCGCTTTGCGGATAGCCCGCACGACCTCGATCTCCTCTTCGATGTCCACCCCCACCTTGATGTAAATCGTCTCCCAGCCTTCCTTGACCCCCTTGAGGGCCTGGGCGGTCATCTCCTTGATGGGACCTCGGGGCAGGAAGAACATGAACGACATCGTCTCCTGAACCAAGCCCCCGAAGAGAACGTACAATGGAAGCCCCGCCGCCTTTCCCGCCAGGTCCCACAGCGCGATCTCGACTCCGGCGAGCGCAACGTTTCCGGTATGGTCGAAGTGATGCCACCCCCCCTGGGTGGCGATCCGCCGCGTCAGGGACTCGATCCGCAGGGGATCCTCCCCAATGAGGGCATCCCGCCAGGAATCGATGATCGGCTTGATCACGTCGCACGAGGGAAACCCGATGGACTCCCCAAGGCCGACGATGCCCTGGTCGGTCTCAACCTCGATGATGACGTTGGACACGCCCACACGCTTTCCCATAGACCAGATCTCTGGCTTTTTGAACGGGATGGAGACGATTGTCGTCCGGACGTCGGTGATCTTCATGCCTGCCTCCTCGATTACTTGTGAATGACTGCGTCCAGGAACGCGGTGAGGCGAGTCGATTTCGGCCGGGCCAGCAGCTCTTGGGACGGCCCCTCCTCGACGATCTCACCCATGTCCATGAAGACGATGCGCTCAGCGATCTCCCGGGCAAAACCCAGCTCGTGGGTGACGACAATCATCGTCGTCTTCTCCTGAGCAAGACGACGCATGACCTCCAGGACATCGCCGATGGTCTCGGGGTCCAGGGCCGAGGTCGGCTCGTCGAACAGGAGGATCTTCGGGCGCATGGCCAGCGCGCGGGCGATGGCCACCCGCTGCTGCTGGCCGCCGGAGAGCTTGGCCGGGTAGGCGTGCGCCTTGTCGGTCAGCTTCACCTTCTCTAGCAGGGCCATGGCCTCACGCTCGGCCTCGGCCCGCGGCACCTTGGCCACGGTGATCGGCCCCAAGGTGATGTTCTCCAGCGCCGTCTTCTGGGGGAAAAGATTGAAGGATTGGAAGATCATCCCGAAGTTCCGGCGGTTCCGGTAGACCGCCCTGCGCTCGTAGGACAGGGGCCGGTCCTCGAAATAGATCCTCCCGCTGTCGATGCGCTCGAGTTGGTTGAGGCAGCGCAGGAGCGTGGTCTTGCCACTGCCGCTCGGGCCCAGGATGACTAGGGGTTCCGCTTGCTCCACGCTGAAGGAGACGTTCTTCAGTACGTGCAGCGTATCGAAGTGCTTGTTGAGGTTTTCGGTGCGCAGGATCGGCATACCGTCTCCAGCAGTGTGATCACGCCTTCTTCAACTGGAGCTCGACGCGCCGGGACGCGATCGAGAGGGAGTAGCAGATCATGAAATAGAGGCACGTGACGATCGCGAAGGCCAGCAGGGTGTTGGACGTCGCGGCGCGAACGGCCATCCCGGCCTTGGTCAGCTCCATGAACCCGATGATGGAGGCGAGGGAGGAGTCCTTGAGAATCGAGATGAACTGGCCGAGAGTTGGCGGGACCGCGATGCGCATCGCCTGGGGGACGACGACCTTGAACAGGGCCTGCGTGTACGTCATCCCGATGGAGTAGGACGCGTCCCACTGGCCCCGGTCCACTGCCTGGATTGCCGCTCGAAAGATCTCGGTCATGTAGCCCGCGGTGTAGAGGATCATGCTGATGGCCACGGTAGTGAAGGCGGACACGTTGAGATGAAACACGATGGGGAGGCCGAAATAGACGAGGAACAGTTGCACCAGCAGGGGTGAGCCGCGAAAGACCTCAGCGTAGACGAAGGTGAGGGTGGAGAGCACGCGGTTGTTCGAGATCCGCAGCAGGCTGAAGAGGAACCCGATCACCGACCCCGTGAACAACGAGACGGCCGACAGCCCCAGAGTGATCCCGGTGGCCTTCAGGAAGAAGTACGCGTATTGAACGACGACCGGCTGGCTTTCCACCGACTCGACTCCTCAGAAGATTGGACGGAACGCCATCCTCCCCGTGAGCTTGAAGAGGGCGGAGAGGGCCGCGTTGAGGCCGATGTAGATCACCCAGATCACGAGAAAGGTCTCGAAGTCCCGGTAGGACCTGGAGCCGATGTTGAGCCCTACGTACGTGATCTCCGGGACCGTGATGACCGACGCCACGGAGGAGCCGAGGACGATGCCGATGAACTGATTTCCGAGCGGAGGGAAAATGACCTGGAGGGCATACGGGATGACGACCTTGCGGAGGGTCTGCAGGTAGGTCATGCCGATGGAGAAGGCCGCCTCGATCTGGCCTCTCCCGACGGCGATGATGCCCCCCCGGATGATCTCGGTCTCATAGGCGCCGGAGTTGAGAGACATAGCCAGGAGGGCCGCGGTGAAGGCGTTCAACTTGATGGAGAAGGCCTCCAGGCCATAGTACATGATGTACATCTGCACCAGGAGCGGTGTGTTCCGGAACAGCTCCACGTAGAAGGTGGTGAGGCTGTACAGCCACCGCCGGCGAGAGATTCGGCCGACAGCCCCGAAGATTCCGAGAGCGGTGCCGAGGAGGAAGGTCAGGATGCTCAGGCTCGCGGCGACCCAGATGCCTTGAAGCAGCTCAGGCCAATAGCGAAGGATCGCCGTAAAGTCGAAGGTGTACCTGCTCGTCATCTCCTGCTCATGCGCGCCGCACGCGGGCGCTGACGGCCTCGCGGCTCAGGGGAACGGTCTCGATGGGTGGGACCACCTTCCGGGCACAGGTAGAGGATCTCGATGCCAAGGCGCTCTGCCAGCCGGCCCGCGCGCGTCAGCGGCGTATCCCCCTCGGTCAGCGAGATCGTCGCCCGAGGATCAGAGATCGGCAGAAGGGGGAAGAAGGCGAACATCCCGGGCAGGCCGGGATCGCGCAGGACTTCCTTGGAGCGCCCCTTCGCCTTCAGGGGGCCCAGTTCGGTATTGACGATCAGGGGTCCGTCACACTGGGCGCACCGCATCCCCGGATACGAGGCGTCATGTCGGCGGGCGCAGTAGCCGCACTCCAGGACGAACTTTCCGGGCATGGTGAGATCCTTCCGGGCGGGAGAGGAAAAGAAAGGGGGGACGGAATCCATCCCCCCTTTCCCCTGGCACCAGGCGATCAGTAGTCGGGCCGAACCTTCATGATGTCCATCTTGAACCACTTCTTGAAGAGCGCCTTGTTGGTGCCGTCCGCATTGATCTCATGCATGAAGAGGTTGACCCAGTTGTACCAGACCCAGTCCCCCTTGGGGACGCCGACGCAGATGTCCTCGCGAGAGAAGAGGCCCGGGATCACCTTCCATTCCTTGGGGTTCTTGGCGACTTGCTGGCCGGTGAAGATGTTGTCTTCCGAGACGACGTCCGCCTTGCCGGTGCGCACCGCAATCAGAATGTCGTTATAGTTGTCGAAGCGAACCAGGGTGGCGTTGGGCAAGGATGCAGGAACGGTCTGCTCGGACGTGCCGCCGCGGGAGATGGCTACCTTGATGGCGGGCTTGTTGAGATCGGCCGCGGTCTTGAGCTCGGTCCGCTTGGCCAGCACCATGTAGGTATTGCCGACCAGGATGTAGGGGTCGGAGAAGGCGATCAGCTTGCTGCGCTCAAGGGTGCGAGTGAAGTCGGCGATGACGACATCCACTTTCCCGGCCACCAGGGAGGGGACCCGGGTCGGCCCCGTGACCTGGATGAACTCGGTCTTGACGCCGAGTCGCTTCGCCAATTCGATGCCGATGTCCACATCGTAGCCGACATTCTTCCCGCTGGCGTCCAGGAAGCCATACGGTTCCAGGTCCGTGAAGACACCAATTTTTATCGTGCCTGCCTTGAGGATCTCATCCAGGCGGCTTTGCTGCGCAGAGGCCGCCGGAGCCAACGCGAACGAGAGGAGTATCAGCAATGCGACCAGACCCATCCCTCGGACTTTCATGGCAACCTCCTTGGACAGCGCGAGAGAAACCCTGTGGGTTGAGTTACTCTCTTCGATCGAGATCCCCCGCCATGGCGAGTGGCGATTCGATCAGGAACGCGCAACCTCCCGGCTTCTCCACCTCCTTTCTGAGTGCATCCTCGCCCCCGCTCCGGTCCGCCACCCGACCACACTGACTCCAGGCTCGTATAGCGCAACCACCTGCCCATGTCAAGGTAAGGGGCCGGGGGACGGGGTGTGGACCCCCGGATGATACGGGGCGTCCCGAGTGTGTGTAGCGGACGGGAGGGAGATTACGGAAATGAGCCGCGATCCGATTCTTCTCACCGGAGACCCTGCAGGATCGGAGGTGGTGCAACTCTCGTGGCGAGGTGTCTGAACTCAGGAAAGAACAGGCGATGCCAAGGACTTGGTGGATTTCCCTCCTGTGCGCGGTCCGGGGCCGGGTTCCAATCCGGCGAGGAGGTGGCGGGGACGCGGGCGCGGGGCTAATCCGGCCAGGCGAATCACCTGCTCCGCCGGCGCGCCATATCCGACCATGTGGCCGAGCTGGATGACGACCTCATCCTTCATCCCCGCCGGGTCGGGCAACTGCTCGATCCGCCCGAGGTCGGCCCCGGTCATGCAGCCGGCGACAGACAGGGTGATGCCGGCCGAGGCGCTCGCGGATATCCGAGCGAGCCCCAGATTCGGCAGGCTGGAGCGACGCCTCCGTCATTAAGGTTAATGGTGTTTCATTTCAATGCGTGCGAGAAACGCCTTCAGCCGGTCGTGGCCGGTTGCCGACAGCACCTCGCGCGGTGTCCCTTGAATCTGGATGCGTCCGCCATCCATGAAGACGATGCCCGTGCTGACGTCACGCGCAAAGGTCATTTCATGGGTCACCACGATCATGGTCATGCCGTCCCGGGCCAGCTCCTGGACCACGGTGAGCACCTCGCCGACCAGCTCGGGGTCGAGCGCCGAGGTGATCTCGTCAAGCAGCAGGACCTTTGGATCCATCGCCACGGCGCGCGCAATTCCCACGCGCTGCTGCTGGCCGCCCGAAAGCTGGCTCGGCAGACTGTCGAATTTGTCAGCCAGCCCCACGCGGGCCAGCCATTGCTCCGCGGTCCGCTTGGCCTCGGCGGCAGACAGCCCGCGCACCTTTCGCAGACCGAGCATCACGTTTTCCCGGGCGGCCAGATGGGGAAACAGGTTGAACAACTGGAACACCATGCCGATGTCAGCCCGGATCCGGGACAGCTCCCGGTCGCCCCGAGGCTGCCGCGTCCCGCCGGGACCATCGCGGAATCCCACCTCGACGCCGTCCACCTGGATCGAACCCTCGTCGTAGGTCTCCAGGAGATTGATGCAGCGGAGCAGGGTGGTCTTGCCGCTGCCCGAGGGCCCGATCACCACGACCACCTCGCCCTTGTGCACGTCGAGGTCGACGCCATCCAGCACCCGGTTGGCGCCAAACGACTTCTTCAACCCGCGAACTTGAACGACCAGTGACGACGAAGAGACGCTCACCTGTTACTCCCGGATGTAGGCAAATCGCGCCTCGAGCGCGCGGCTCGCCGAGGAGAGGCTGTAGTTGATCACAAAGTACATGACGGCGCCCAGGACGTAGAGCGGCATCGGGATGTAGGTCCGGCCGATCACCTGCTGGATAGCCAGCATCAGGTCCACGATCCCGACCAGCGACACGAGGGCGCTCCCCTTGACCGTGTCCACCACCGCATTCATCCAGGGCGGCAGGAACCGCCGGACCGCCTGGGGCGCGATCACATAGAGCAACCGCTGGCCGAACCGCAGGCCGATCGTCTTGGCGGCCTCGTTCTGGCCGCGCGGGATGGACTGGATGGCGCCGCGCACCACCTCGATGATATGGGCGGTCTCGAACGCCGACAGGGCCAGGACGACGGCCGCGATGTTCGTCAGGTTGATACTGACAAAGGGCAAGGCGTAGTACAGGAAGAAGATGAGGACGAGCAGGGGAATACCGCGGAAGAAGTCGCTGTAGATCCGGATCGGCCAGTAGAGCCACCACGGCCCGTACACGATGCCGACCCCGAGGATCGTCCCGGCGATCAGCGAGAAGACGACGACCAGGACGGATACCTCGAGCGTGACGAAGAGGCCCTGCCACAGGAAAGGAAGGCTCCGGATCGCGTAGAGAAGCATCAGTGCACCGCAAAGCGGCGCTCGAGCCGCTGGAGCAGGAAGAGCAGCCCATAGCCGGTGACGAGGTACATGGGGGCGGTCACCGACCAGACCTCGATCACGCGAAACGAGTTGGTGTTGATCCACTGGGCCCCGTAGGTCAGCTCCGGCACCGCGATGACCGAGGCGAGCGACGTGTCCTTGAAGAGCGAGACGTAGGCGTTGCTGAGCGAGGGCAGCACGATCCGGAACATAGTCGGAAGCCGGACGCAGAGCAACCGCTGCCACCCGGTCAGGCCGATGGCCTTCCCCGCGTCAATCAGCCCCCCGGGTATGGCTGCCAACCCGGCGCGAAACACCTCGACCATGGTCGCCCCGGCGTACACCGCCAGGGTGATGACGAAGCTGGTGGTCGCGTCGTAGGCGAAGCCGCCCACACTGGGCACGCCGTAGAAGACGAGGTAGACCAGGAGGAGGAGGGGTACGTTCCGGATGAACTCGACGTAGCCTGCCACGATGCCGCGGGTGAATCGCCCGCCGCCTGTGTAGGCCAGGGCCAGGCTGAGCCCGATCGCCATCCCGATGAGGATCGAGATCAAGGCGAGCTCGAGGCTCAGCACCAGCCCCCAGCCCAGCTTGTCGAAGTGCCTCCAGACAAAGTCGAAGTTCAGGTGATACGTCACCGGGCGCGTCCCGTCGAACCGGAGATGCTCCGTGGCCTAGATTGGCGGGAAGCCCGGCTTCCGGACAGGCGGCTTCTGGCCGAAGAAGTCCTCCAGCGCCTGGTCATAGAGCTCGCCCTCGCTCGCGAAGATCGCCACGGCGAAGGTCGTGTTGACCCAGTTCAGCCAATCGGGGTCGCCCTGGCGCACGGCCGCGCTGTAGAGCTGTGGCCACCAGCCATGTCCCGAATCGAGATACGCGTTCGGGTTGCGTTTGACCAGCCAGCGCACCGTGGAGAGGTCGATCGCCGCCGCGTCGGCCCGGCCGGAATCCAACGCCTGGATAGCGTTCGCCTGGGTGTCGAGCTGCATCACCGTCGCCTGGGGCAAGCCCGCCTTCACCATCTTGTCGGCAAACACATTCTGCAAGACGGATACGCGCGCCGCTTTCCCGGCGGCCAGGAGTTGCTTGTGGGTCTTGAGCTTTCCCTTGGTGGAGGTCAGAAGTGCCACCCCCTCGAGGTAATAGGGCCGCGAGAAGGCGACCAACTGCGCTCGCTGCGCCGTCACCGTCATGAACTGGATGACGATGTCCACCTTGCCCGTGGTGATGTTCGGAATGCGCGCCGCTGGGTCCTGTTTGACGAACTCGACCTTGGTGGGATCGTCGAACAACCCTTGGGCGACAATGCGGGCCATGGCGATGTCCATCCCCACAAGTTGGCCTTTCTCATCCTCGAAGTGCCAGGGGGCGTTGGTGCTCCCGGTCCCGACGATCAGCTTCTTCCGGTCCAGCACCGTGCGGAGCAGGCTGGTGGGTTGCGCCTGGGCATAGGCCTGCTCGGGCGTCAGGACGCTCCCGACGCCTGCGCCGATTCCAGACATCACACCGGCGGCAATGCCGAGGCCGCTCAACTTGAGCATGTCGCGACGATCATGGGATCCGCTCATGACGTACCTCCTTTTCTTTCAGGTGAGTGGACCGGACTTCTCTTGCTTCGCGCCGACGGACAACGATGGGCAACATCCGGCAGCCTGAGTTCCCGAAGCAATGGAAAGATGCCTCGTCTGGGGTGGCCGTGTCAAGGGGAAAGTCCGCGGGGCGCAGGAGAAGCGGCCCTCGGCCCTGGTATCGCAGGCAATTTTCAACCTTCCCACCTTCATCCGCCCTGGTTTCCCTCTCGGCTCCAGACTCACGGCTCTCGGCCATTCACTCTCGCATCGTTCGTTACCACGTATGATCCGTCGCTGACGGCTGAAGGCTGATAGCTGACCGCTGCATTTGTCCTTGACTCCCTCCGCGCTCGCAGGTAGCGTCTCGCCGGTTCCAGCAACTTCCCGCTGCGGGCAAGGAAAGGCAGAACCGTGAGCGCGAGTAGACTTCTCATCAGACGGTCCACGCTCATCCTGCCGGTCAACGTCCCGCGATTTGTGGAGAAGGCCCATCTCCGGGGCGCTGATGCCGTCATGCTGGACCTGGAGGACGCCGTTCCCTCAGGAGAGAAGGACGCCGCCCGTCGGCGGATTCCCGCCTCCATTCCCCTGGTCGCGCGCGGGGGCGCCGAGGTCTTCGTGCGGGTCAATCATGAGCCCGCGATGCTGTCCGAGGACCTGGAGGCGGCGGTCCATCCCGGGCTAGATGGGATCTGCTTCCCGAAGACGGAGGCCGCAGAGGATGTCGAGCGCCTGGACGGTGAGATCGCGCGCCTGGAACGAGACCGGGGGATAGCCCCCGGGCGGACCGAGATCGCCCTGCTCATCGAGAGCCCCCGCGGCCTGCTGAACCTTGAGGCGATCGTCGTCGCCAGTCAAAGAGTCCGGACCGTCAGTCTGGGACCCGAGGACTACTGCCTGACGCTCGGAGTCGAGCCCTCGGCGGACGGGATGGAGCTGCTCTACGGCGTCTCGAAGGTCGTGACGGTCTGCAAGGCCTCCGGGATCAGCCCCATGGGGCTCCTCGGGAGCATCGCCGGCTTCCAGGACCTCGCTGCGTTCGAGCGGGCCGCCGCTCGTGCCCGGAACCTCGGCTGCGAGGGGGCCTCCTGCATCCACCCGGACCAGGTGGCCGTTCTGAACCGCGTGTTCTCGCCGGCGCCTGAAAAGGTGGAATACGCCCGCGCGGCAGTGGAGGCGTTCGAGGAGGGACTCAAGCGCGGCACGGCCTCGGTGAACGTCGCTGGGGCGATGGTGGACACCCCCGTCTATCACCGGGCGAAGCACATCCTCGAGCAGGCCGCGGCCATCGCACTGGTCGAGAAGCGGAAGGCCCACGCCCTGGCCCGCTTGGGCTGACGACACGCGAAGGAGTCGCCATGGACGGGAAGGACCTCAGCGAATTCACCCGGGCACGGCGAAACGAAGCAGCGCGATCGAATGCCCCGCTCAAGGACATCCGGATCATTGACGTGGGGTCGGTGGTCGCCGCCCCGTTCGCGGCCACGATCCTCGGTGACTACGGCGCCGAGGTGATCAAGATCGAGCCCCCCAACGCCCCCGACGCCATCCGGTACTGGGCGGTGGTCGAAGAGCGATACCAGCCTTTCTGGCTGTTCGCCTCGCGGAACAAGCTCCCCATCACGCTGAACCTGAAGCACCCCAAGGGCCAGCGGATCTTCGCCCAACTCGTGGAGCAGTCCGACATCCTGCTCGAGAACATGCGCCCCGGGACGCTCGACCGCCTGGGCTTTCCGGCCGCCAGGCTCTGGGAGATCAACAAGGGCCTGATCATCGGCCGCATCTCGGGCTACGGTCAGACCGGCCCCTACGCCGCCAGGCCGGGCTTCGGCACGCTGGCCGAGGGGATGAGCGGCTTCAGCCACATGAACGCCCACCCAGGCGGCCCGCCCACGAACCCCCCGATTCCTCTGGCGGACATGACCGCCGGCATGCATCTGGCACTGGGCGTGATCATGGCGCTCCGCCACCAGAAGCGGGGAGAGTGTGGTGGCCAGGAACTGGACCTCTCGCTCTACGAGCCCCTCTTTTCCCTCATGGGGGCCGATTTCCTGACCTACGCCCTCTCGGGCGTTCCTCCCACGCCGATGGGGAACGAAGCGCATTACACGGCGCCGCGGAACAGCTATCAGACCAAGGACGGAAAGTGGGCCGCCCTCTCGGCCAGCTCCCAGACCACCTTCGAACGGCTGATGGACCTCGTGGGCCATCCGGCTCTGAAGCAGGAGCCGGGCTTCCGGAACAACCTGGAGCGGATCCGGAAAGCGAGCCGGGAGGTTTTGAACCGCGTCATCGGGGATTGGATCAAGGAGCGACCGCTCCACGAGGTGCTGGAGGAGTGCGAGAAGGCGGGGGTGACCATCGGCCCCGTCTATAGCATGGAGGACATCCCGCAGGACCCTCACATCAAGGCGAGGGGCAGCATCACCTCAGTATTCGATCCGGCCTCGGAGAAGCACATCCCGTTCCCCGAGGCCCCCATCCGGCTGTCCGGGACCCCCGGGAAGGTCCGCTTCCCCGGCCTGCCCATGGGCGCGGCCAACGATGTCATCCTAGGAGATCTCCTCGGCTACTCTCCCGACGAGATCGCCGACCTCAAATCCTCCGGCGCGATCTGACCTCCTCTGCGCCTTTGCGCCCCGCTCCCGCCCTTCCCCCCTGCTCCTCTGCGCCCAAGCTCCCCTGCTCAGTGACGGCTCTCGGCTCTTGGTTCTTCGCCCCCGCTCCCCCGCCCGCCTTCACCGTTTCTCCGTTTCCCCGGTTCTCAGCTTCCCCGGGTCCCTTGCGCACCCCCTCCCCGTGTCACCTCTGCTCCTCCGCCCCCTTGCTCCCCCGCCACCATGCGACCTCCCTCGCCTCTCGGAT